>NZ_JAAQWK010000010.1:0-249462 GCF_012985445.1 Pseudomonas sp. WS 5532 | reverse complement strand
CTTGTCCTGCGTTGGGCTGCGAAGCAGCCCCAAAAACAGACGCTGAGTACTTTCAGCAAAATTGCCGTGCTTGTACTGGGGCCGCTTCGCAGCCCAACGCAGGACAAGCCTGCTCGCCACAACAGCCCACCTGCCACAGACTTCGTGTTAACCGGTTGTGTAGATACCTATGCTGCGATGAGGCCCTTACAGGCGCTGAAACTTACTCGTCATCGTCGAAGTTATAGCTGCCCGGCGCCAGGTTCTCGAAGCGCGTGTACTTACCGATAAACGCCAGGCGGATAAAGCCGATTGGCCCGTTCCGCTGCTTGCCGATGATGATCTCGGCAATGCCTTTGTGCTCCGTCTCGGGGTGATACACCTCGTCGCGGTACACGAACATGATCACGTCAGCATCCTGCTCGATCGCTCCGGATTCCCGCAAGTCGGAGTTCACCGGGCGCTTGTTCGGGCGTTGCTCAAGGGAACGGTTGAGCTGGGACAGCGCCACCACCGGGCAGTTGAATTCCTTGGCCAGGGCTTTGAGCGACCGGGAGATTTCGGAAATCTCGTTGGTGCGGTTGTCACCGCTGGAGCCTGGAATCTGCATCAGCTGCAGGTAGTCGATCATGATCAGGGCGATGTCGCCGTGCTCACGCACCAGCCGGCGAGTACGTGCACGCATCTCTGATGGGCTGATACCGGCGGTGTCATCGATAAACAGCTTGCGGTCGTTAAGCAAGTTGACCGCCGACGTCAGGCGCGGCCAATCGTCGTCTTCCAGGCGACCGGCTCGCACCTTGGTCTGGTCGATACGGCCAAGCGAGGAAAGCATACGCATGATCAGCGATTCACCAGGCATCTCCAGCGAGTAAACCAGTACGGCTTTGTCGCTGCGCAGCACGGCGTTTTCCACCAGGTTCATCGCAAAGGTGGTTTTACCCATGGATGGACGGCCGGCGACGATGATCAAGTCAGACGGCTGCAGGCCGCTGGTCTTCTCGTCGAGGTCGGTGTAGCCGGTGGAAATACCCGTGATGGCGTTGTCGGTGTTGAACAAGGTGTCGATGCGGTCG
Organism: Pseudomonas sp. WS 5532; assembly: GCF_012985445.1. Classification (NCBI taxonomy): domain Bacteria; kingdom Pseudomonadati; phylum Pseudomonadota; class Gammaproteobacteria; order Pseudomonadales; family Pseudomonadaceae; genus Pseudomonas; species Pseudomonas sp. WS 5532. Next base: position 248,407 of record NZ_JAAQWK010000010.1, on the reverse strand, counting down.
ATGGCCTTGGTCAACAGGTCGTTGACGCTGACTGGGCCACCGGTTTTCGGCCGCGCTTCGGCGATCTGGAAGATCTGGCGTTCAGCCTCATCAAGGATCTCGGCGGCGGTGCGGCCTTCGGGGTTGAAGGCGCTGTCGGCGATTTCGGTGCTGATTCCGATCAACTGGCGCAGGGTGGCGCGCTCGCGAACGATCTGCGCATACGCCTTGATGTTGGCGACGGATGGCGTGTTTTTCGCCAGCTCACCCAGGTAGCCCAGACCGCCGACTTGGGAGGTCTGGCCTTCCTTGTCCAGCTGTTCGGCCAGGGTTACCACGTCGATCGGCGAGTTCTGGTCGGCCAGCTTGGCAATGGCGCGGAAGATCAGGCGGTGGTCATGGCGATAGAAATCACCGTCCGAGACTTGATCCAGCACGCGTTCCCAGGCGTTGTTATCCAGCATCAAGCCACCGAGCACGGCCTGTTCGGCCTCGATGGAATGCGGCGGCACCTTCAGGGCAGCGGTTTGCAGATCGTATTGCTCAGGAGCTGAAATATCGTTCATGGCCACTTGGAATTAGGGGTGTGTAGAAAAACAAAAGGCACGACCTGTAAACAGGATCGTGCCCGATGTTAACCGCCTGGCACGCGAGGTGCCAGTCAGTTAGGTGTTGCTTAAGCTGCTACCACTACAACGCGTACGGTGGCTTCAACTTCAGCGTGCAGGTGCACGGCTACGTCGAATTCGCCTACGTTGCGGATGGTGCCGTTCGGCAGACGAACTTCGCTCTTCTGCACTTCAACGCCGGAGGCGGTCAGTGCATCAGCGATGTCGTGGGTGCCGATCGAACCGAACAGCTTGCCTTCGTCACCGGCGGTGGCAGTGATAGTCACTTCCAGCTCAGCCAGTTGGGCAGCGCGAGTTTCGGCCGAAGCTTTTTTGTCTGCTGCGGCTTTTTCCAGCTCAGCACGACGCTCTTCAAACGCAGCCAGGTTGGCAGCGGTTGCAGCGGTGGCTTTGCCGTATGGCAGCAGGTAGTTACGACCGTAGCCGGCCTTAACGTTCACTTTGTCGCCCAGGTTGCCCAGGTTGGCGACTTTTTCCAGAAGGATCAGTTGCATGTGAAAATCCTCTAACTTTTAACCTTCACCGTTCGCGTTATCGGCGTCTTTCGGCGCCAGACGACCGCGAAAATCAATCAGGCCGTCGACAATGGCCAAAACCACGAGTAACGGATAGATCAGCTGCATAAACAGCAACATCGTGACGTACAACCCCACCAGCCAGAACTTGGCCAGGCGCTTTCGCGCAACCAGCCCGTGAATCAGGGCCAGCCCGGCAAACACCAGCGGTACACTGCAAATCGGCGCCAGCAAGGCCATCTGTGGGCCGAAGTTCGGCCCGACAACCATGCACGCCAGCAGCAACATCGCCGGCCCCGCTGGGATTCTGATACTGCGAAATTCGCGACCAAAACCACCCGGGTTGTACAACAACGCTTGCCAATAACGCCCAACAATCAGGCTCAGCACGCTGACGACCTGCAACAATGCCGCAATCAGGCCGGTCAGGACCGGGGCAATCAGTGACGCAAACCGCGCTCGCTCATCTACCGACAATTGCTGGTAGAGATCCCCGAGGGCCATCGGCAGGATCTTGACGATCTCTTGCGACAGCGCTTCGATTTGCGGGCGGAAAGCCGCGCCAAGCATCACTGAGTACACCAACCCCAATGCCACGCTGACCAGCAGCGTGCGGACCCAGGACTCACTTGCGCGTAAAACCAACGCAAGGCTCGATGACCCCAGCAGTACCAGAAGTACCCGTGGATCACCGAATTGAAGCCACCAGATCAAGGCCGGCAACAATCCCAGGGCAAGAACGCCAAGGGCGTCCTTCAAACCGCGCCGCAGGAGCACAAGGCAACCTGCAGCAGCACCCAACCAATAAAGCAGCGGCAATGCCGCACATCCGGCCACTACCAGAGTGGCCTGCACGCGACCGCGCATGATGAACTCAGCTAAGGCGCGCATGCATTCAATCCCTTACTACTTGTCGACTGCCCGGTCTCAGCGGCCGTGGCTGTCGGTGTAGGCCAGCAGGGCCAGGAAGCGGGCGCGCTTGATAGCGGTGGCCAGCTGACGCTGATAACGTGCTTTGGTACCGGTGATACGGCTTGGAACGATTTTGCCGGTCTCGGATACGTAGGCTTTCAGAGTGTTGAGATCTTTGTAATCGATCTCTTTCACGTCTTCAGCGGTGAAGCGGCAGAATTTACGACGACGGAAGAAACGTGCCATTTGATAGGCTCCTTAAAAGGTCCGTGGATTACTCGTCAGCGTTATCGCTGTTGTCGCTGTCATCACTATCAGCGCTTTCAGCGCCTTCGTGCTCAGGACGGTCGCGACGCTCACGGCGCTCACTGCGGTTTTCTTCAGCCTTGAGCATCTCGGATTGGCCGGTAACGGCTTCTTCGCGACGGATGACCAGGTTACGGATCACTGCATCGTTGTAGCGGAAGTTGTCTTCCAGCTCGGCCAGGGCCTTGCCAGTGCACTCAACGTTCAGCATCACGTAGTGAGCCTTGTGAACATTGTTGATTGCGTAGGCCAGTTGACGACGGCCCCAATCTTCCAGACGGTGGATTTTGCCGCCGTCTTCTTCGATCAGCTTGGTGTAACGCTCAACCATGCCGCCGACTTGCTCGCTTTGATCCGGGTGGACCAAAAAGATGATTTCGTAATGACGCATGAATGCTCCTTACGGGTTGTAGCCTGCCGCTCAAAAACGGTCAGACAAGGAGTGAATGACACTTATGGATCTTGCCGCAGGGAGGCACATAGGTGCCTGCCAGGAAGGCAAGGGGCGCAATTGTAGAGAAGGGGGAGAAACGGCGCAAGGTGATTGGTGATTATTTGAACAATCTTCCAAACACCCTGAAACGACTGCGGGAGCTGAAATTCTGTGGGAGCTGGCTTGCCTGCGATGCAGGCACCTCGGTGTATCAGTGATACAGAGGTGATGCTATCGCAGGCAAGCCAGCTCCCACACAAGCCCGGCCGCACATTTTTGATCGGGTTACTTCTTGCTCTTGGCCTTGGCACCGCGCTGACGCTGGGCTTCGAACAGGCACACACCGGTGGCAACCGACACGTTGAGGCTGCTGACGCTACCGGCCATCGGCAATTTCACCAGGTAATCGCAGTGCTCGCGGGTCAGGCGACGCATGCCTTTGCCTTCGGCACCCATGATCAGGATGGTCGGACCGGTGAGGTCCTGGTCATAAATGCTGACCTCGGCCTCGCCTGCAGTGCCCACGATCCAAAGGCCGCGCTGCTGGAGTTTCTCCAGGGTACGCGCCAGGTTGGTCACGGCCACCAGTGGAATCACTTCCGCCGCACCGCACGCGACTTTACGCACGACCGGCGTCAGGGTTGCCGACTTGTCCTTAGGCACGATCACCGCCAGCGCACCGGCAGCATCGGCCGAACGCAGGCAAGCGCCGAGGTTGTGCGGGTCGGTCACGCCGTCCAGCACCAGCAACAGCGGTGCGCCTTCGGTACGGTCGAGCAGCTCGTCGAGCATCGCTTCGCCCCAGACCTGGCTCGGGCTTACGTCCGCAACCACGCCTTGGTGAACGCCCTCAACCCACACGTCCATTTCACGGCGCTCGGCCTGGCCGATGGCAACCTTGTTTTGCGTAGCCAGCTCGACCAGCGCTTGTACACGCGGCTCGCTGCGGCCTTCGGCCAACCACACCTGCTTGACGCGTTTAGGGTGATGACGCAGCAGTGCTTCTACGGCGTGCACGCCGTAGATTTTTTCCAGACTCATGACTTGGCCTTAGGTTTGCGCGACCCGCCGCTTTTCGCGGGAGCCGAACCCGCTTTAGGCGGGCCTTTACGGTGTTTACTCGGTTTGCTCGACGGCTTTTCCGCCCCGTGGGACTTTCCCCCAGACGCCGCTTTACCACCGCTTTTGGCTTCGTTGAGCAACTGCTGCTTCAACTCACGGCTCTTGCGCACTTCAGCGTTTTTCGCCGCTGCATCGCTCGGGCGGTAGGCCTCTGGGGCCTTCTCCTTGGTGGACGAACGACGAGCGGCCTTGGCTGGCGCAGGCTCGGTGGCCGCTGCTTTCGCAGGCGCGCCCTTGCCTTTGCTGGCTGGCGCAGTCGGTTCGCTGCCACGCTTTTTACGGCCAGTCGGTGTTTCGGTCGGCTTGTCGGGCATGCCGAAGTCGATCTTGCGCTCGTCGAGGTCGACGCGCATGACCTGCACTTCCACGGTGTCGCCCAAACGGAAGCTGCGACCGGTGCGCTCGCCCGCCAGGCGGTGATGCACAGGGTCGAAGTGGTAGTAATCGCCCGGCAGCGCAGTGACGTGCACCAAGCCTTCGACGTAAATGTCGGTCAGCTCGACGAACAGGCCAAAACCCGTCACGGCAGTGATCACACCAGGGAACGACTCGCCCACGCGGTCTTTCATGAACTCGCACTTGAGCCAGTTCACTACGTCGCGGGTGGCTTCGTCGGCGCGGCGCTCGCTCATGGAGCACTGCTCGCCCAGCTGTTCCAGAGCCGCTTCGTCGTACGGATAGATCCGTGCCTTCGGAATGGTCATGGCACCGGCGCGCTTGACGTGCGGGGTGTTCTGCTTGGAGTGGATCACGCTGCGGATCGCCCGGTGCGTGAGCAGGTCCGGGTAACGACGAATCGGCGAAGTGAAGTGGGTGTACGCCTCGTAATTCAGGCCGAAGTGGCCCTGGTTATCGGCGCTGTACACCGCCTGGCTCAGAGAGCGCAGCATCACGGTCTGGATCACGTGGTAATCCGGACGGTCCTTGATGCTGGCCAGCAGCGCCTGGTAATCCTTCGGCGTCGGGCCGTCCTTGCCTTTGTGCAGGGACAGGCCAAGCTCACCGAGGAAAGCGCGCAGTTTTTCCAAACGCTCCGGCGGCGGGCCGTCGTGCACGCGGTACAGGGCAGGAATTTCGTGCTTTTTGAGGAACTCTGCGGTGGCCACGTTGGCCGCCAGCATGCACTCCTCAATCAGCTTGTGCGCATCGTTGCGCGTGGTCGGCGTAATGGCCGCGATCTTGCGCTCGGAACCGAAGACAATCCGGGTTTCCTGGGTTTCAAAGTCGATTGCGCCACGCACATGACGTGCGCCCAGCAACACCTTGTACAGCGCGTAAAGCTGCTTGAGGTGCGGCACTACGTCGGCATATTCGCCACGCAAGGCCTTGGCTTCGCTGGTCTTCGGCGCTTCCAGGATGGTGCTGACCTTGTTGTAGGTCAGGCGCGCCTGGGAGTGGATCACCGCTTCGTAGAACTGGTAGTCGGTCATTTCGCCGGTTTTGGAGATGGTCATCTCGCACACCATGGCCAAACGGTCGACTTTCGGGTTCAGGGAGCACAGGCCGTTGGACAGCTGCTCAGGCAGCATCGGGATCACGCGCTCAGGGAAGTACACGGAGTTGCCGCGCACCTGGGCTTCGTTATCCAGGGCCGAACCGATCTTCACATAGCTGGAGACGTCGGCAATCGCGACGAACAACTTCCAGCCGCCGGAGAACAGGCGCAGCTTGCCAGGCTTGGCTTCGCAATAGACCGCATCGTCGAAGTCGCGGGCATCTTCGCCGTCGATGGTGACGAACGGCAGATGGCGCAGGTCGATGCGTTTTTCCTTGTCTTTCTCTTCCACTTCCGGCTTGAGCTTGGCGGCTTCCTTGAGCACAGCCTCGGGCCAGACGTGAGGAATATCGTAGGTGCGCAGCGCAACGTCGATTTCCATGCCCGGCGCCATGTAGTTGCCGACCACTTCAACAATATCGCCCTGTGGCTGGAAGCGCGCGGTTGGCCAGTGGGTGATTTTCACCTCGACGAACTGGCCGACCTTGGCGGCGCCATTGCGACCCGGGGTGATCAGCACTTCCTGCTGGACCTTCGGGTTATCCGGCACTACAAAGCCGATGCCGCCTTCTTCGAAGTAACGGCCAACGATGGACTCGTGGGCACGGGACACCACTTCGACGATCACGCCTTCACGGCGACCACGACGGTCCAGGCCGGAAACGCGGGCCAGGGCACGGTCGCCGTCGAATACCAGGCGCATTTGCGCCGGGCTCATGAACAGGTCGTCGCTGCCGTCATCCGGGATCAGGAAGCCGAAGCCATCCCGATGGCCGGCGATGCGGCCCAGGATCAAGTCGAGCTTATCCACAGGCGCATAGGTGCCACGACGGGTGTAGATCAGTTGAGCATCGCGCTCCATGGCACGCAAACGGCGGCGCAGGGCTTCGAGCTGGTCTTCGGTGGTCAGACCGAACTCTTCAACCAACTGCTCGCGGCTAGCAGGCGAACCACGATCGGCGAGATGCGCCAGGATCAGTTCGCGGCTAGGAATAGGGTTTTCATATTTTTCCGCTTCACGAGCGGCCTCGGGATCGAGGGACTGCCAATCGGCCATTAGAGAGTTTTCACCTTGTCTATATGCGGGTTAGTTTGGCATACGCGTATTGAAACGGGAAATTTCAGGTGTCAACAAGCGTTTAAAAGGCCTTTGCAGCCCTCGGAAAGCGCCTTGAATGACCATTGGCGAAATTTTCCGGGCTTTTTTCATCGCAGGGCTTTACAGCTCAAAATCGCCTCCGTATAGTGCGCGCCATTGACGACGGCAACGTTGTTGATGCTGCCCAGGTGGTGAAATTGGTAGACACGCCAGCTTCAGGTGCTGGTGATCGCAAGGTCGTGGAAGTTCGAGTCTTCTCCTGGGCACCAAATTCAGATTAAACCCGCGAAAGCGGGTTTTTTCGTTTCAGGCCTCTGATTTTTAACAAGAATATTGAATTATATTTTTGATATCAGGGGTTTACAGATTAAAAAGCGCTCCGTATAGTTCGCTCCATCAACAGCGCAAGCGTTGTTGATAATGCCCAGGTGGTGAAATTGGTAGACACGCCAGCTTCAGGTGCTGGTGATCGCAAGGTCGTGGAAGTTCGAGTCTTCTCCTGGGCACCAAATTCAGATCAAACCCGCGAAAGCGGGTTTTTTCGTTTCCGGGGTTTGAAAACTTCCCCAAGGATTCTCCCCTCATCCGCACTTGAGAAGTTTTATCGTTTATCCTTGCAATGATTTGTTGCATACAAGCGAGGAACACTTCGGATGATGATCCGCGATAACCGTCTCAAGACATCCCTTCTGCGTGGCCTGACCCTCACCCTGCTTGGCTTGACGCTGCTCTCGCCCACCGCCTACTCCGCCGACAAGGTGTCCCTGACCCTGTACAACGGCCAGCACAAAGAAGTCGGCGATGAACTCGCCAAGGCCTTCGAAGCCAAGACCGGCATTCACGTCAACGTGCGCAAAGGCAGCAGCAACCAGCTCGCCAGCCAGGTCGTGGAAGAAGGCGAGCGCTCCCCTGCCGATGTGATCTACACAGAAGAATCGCCGCCGCTGAACAAACTCGGCGAGCAAGGCCTGCTGGCCAAGATTGATGCGAGCACGCTGGACGTATTGCCCAAGGATTACGTCGGCAGCAACGGTGACTGGATGGGCGTGACCGCTCGTACCCGCGTCGTGGCCTTTAACCCCAAACTGATCGCCGAAAAAGACCTGCCCAAATCGGTACTCGATTTCGCTGGCCCCGAGTGGCAAGGCAAAGTCGGCTTCGTGCCCACCAGTGGCGCATTTCAGGAGCAGGCCGTGGCGATTATCAAGCTGCACGGTCGCGAAGCTGCTGAAGAATGGCTGACCGGCCTGCGCGCCTTCGGCAAGGTGTACAGCAACAATATGGTCGCGCTCAAGGCCGTGGAAAACGGCGAAGTGGCCACCGTGCTGGTGAACAACTACTACTGGTTCGCCCTGAAGAAAGAAAAAACCAACCTGGATTCTCAGCTGCATTACTTCACCGATGGCGATGTGGGCGGCCTGATCACCGTGTCCTCGGCGGCGGCGCTCAAATCCAGCAAGCACCCCAAAGAAGCCCAGCAACTCCTGGCATTCATGGCCAGTGAAGAAGGCCAGCGCGTCATCACCAATACCTCGGCCGAATACCCGCTGCGCAAGGGCATGCAATCCAATCGCGGCCTCAAGCCGTTCAGCGAGCTGCAACCGCCGAAAGTCACCCCGGCAGACCTTGGCAACGCCGAAGAAGCCCTGGACCTGGAACGTGACGTTGGCTTGAACTGATGAACCCATCGCTACCCGCCGGGGTATTCACCCCCCGGCGCAAACGCCCGCCGATCTGGCTGTTGTTACCCGTGCTGTTTCTGGTTGGCCTGAGCCTGCTGCCGCTGGTATATGTCGGGACCAAGGCCTGGCAGGCCGGCTGGGCGGAGGCGGTGCACCTGCTGTGGCGGCCGTATGTGTTCGGGCTGTTGCGCAACACCTTGGCTTTGATGGTTGGGGTGACGGTGGCTTGCGGCGTGATCGGCCTGTCACTGGCGTGGCTACTGGAGCGCAGCAACCTGCCGGGGCGACGCATCTGGGGAGTAATCCTGTGCCTGCCGTTTGCGGTACCGGCCTTTGTCAGCAGCTTTACCTGGGTCTCGCTGAGCGCCAACTTCGAAGGGCTTGGCGGGGCAATACTGGTGATGACCCTGTCCAAGTACCCACTGGTGTTTCTGCCGGTGGCGGCGACATTGCGCAATCTTGATCCATCCCTTGAAGAGTCGGCCCGCACGCTGGGACTGAATCGCTGGGGCGTTTTTTTCCGAATTACACTGCCGTTGCTCTGGCCCTCGCTGCTGGCCGGAGCCCTGCTGATCGCGCTGCATATGCTGGTGGAATTCGGCGCGCTGTCGATCATCGGCCTGCAAACCTTTACCACCGCGATCTACCAACAGTTCGAACTGGAATTCAGCAACGCCAATGCCGCGATGCTCTCGGCGGTGCTGCTGGTGATGTGCCTGACGCTGCTGTGGCTGGAGCTGCGGGTGCGCGGCAAAGGCCGGCATGTGCGCATCGGCCAGGGCGCGGCGCGGCATGCTGAACAGGTCAAGCTGGGCAAATGGTCGACCGTGGGCCAGCTGTACTGCCTGGCGCTGGCCATCATTGGCAGCGGCATTCCGCTGGGGATGCTCGCTTACTGGCTGGCAGTGGGCTCATCGGCGGCATTCCCGGTGGCCGAAATTGGTGAGGCGCTGCTGTCCTCTCTGGCACTGTCGTTGGGCGGCGCTGCACTTTGCCTGGTATTAGCTGTACCGGTGGGGCTGCTGGTGGTGCGCTACAAAGGCCAGTTGGCGATTTGGGCTGAGCGCCTGCCTTATCTGCTGCATGCCCTGCCAGGGTTGGTGATTGCGCTGACACTGGTGTATTTCGCCCTGCACTATGTGCCGGCGCTGTATCAGACCTCGGCGCTGCTGCTGATTGCTTATGCGCTGTTGTTTTTGCCGCTCGCTCAGGCGCCGATTCGAACCGCACTGAACAAAGCTGCGCCGCAATTGGAAGAGGCGGCACGCACGCTGGGCTCCTCGTCGTTCAGCGCGTTTTGCCGGGTGACCTTGCCGATTATTTTCCCGGCCTTGGGGGCGGCGTTCGCGTTGGTGTTTCTGGATGCGATGAAGGAGCTGACGGCGACTTTGCTGCTCAGCCCAACGGGGCTGAATACCCTGGCGACTGCCGTGTGGGCGCATACCTCGAATGTTGAGTTTGCGGCGGCGGCGCCGTATGCGGCGCTGTTGATTCTGGTGTCGGGGTTGCCGGTGTATCTGCTGACGACGCGGATGTATTTGAGCCGCTGAGACCGCTATCGCAGGCAAGCCAGCTCCCACATTCGATTGCATTCCAACGCTGGAACTCGGTCAAATGTGGGAGCTGGCTTGCCTGCGATGAGGCCGGCGCAGACGACGCTAAGCCCGAAACTGCCCCAAACTCGCCTTCAACTGCGCTGCCAACCCATCCAGCACCTTGCCACTGGCCGTCGTCTCCACCACCGCCTGCGCGGCCCGCTCGGCCTGGGCGTGGATCACCTCGACCCGGCCACGCACCGCATGCGCGCCTTGGGCCTGATGCTCAGCCGCACGCGTCGCCAGGCCAATCGCCGCATGCACTTGCTCCACCGAAGCCTGCACCGACTGTTGCAAGCGCACACTGTCGCGCAGCACCAACAACCCTTCATTCGCCTGGCGCCCGGCCTTGCCGATGGTTTCCACCGCTTCCCGTGCGCCCTGCTGCAACGCCACGATATGCGCCTGGATATCCCCAGTGGAGCTTTGGGTTTTACTCGCCAGCGCCCGCACTTCGTCCGCCACCACCGCAAAACCTCGCCCGGTTTCACCGGCACGCGCCGCTTCAATCGCCGCATTCAGGGCCAGCAGGTTGGTCTGCTCGGCAATCCCGTGAATCACCGTCAACACCACTTCGATCTGCTCGCTTTGCTGCGCCAACCGCTCGATCACCTGGGAACCGGCCTGCACTTGCCCCGCCAGCGCTTCGATCAGGCTGCCGACCTCAGCCGAGGTCCGTGAGTTTTCGTCCGTGGCCTGGCGAATATCCACCACCTGCTGCAACGCTGCCTGCATTGCATGGCTTTCGGCCTGGGCCTCATCGGCCATTTGCGACAGAGCGCGCAAGCTTTCGGCAACTTCGTCGCGCTGCAAACCGGCCGCCTTGTCAGCCCCGGCATTGCGCAAGGTCATGGCGCCGATTTCGACGCCGGTGCGCTGTGCCACATCGCCGGCCTCACGCACGATTGGCTGCAACTTATCCACAAAGCGATTGACCGCCGAGGCCATGTCGCCGATTTCGTCCTTGCTATTGATCTGCACACGCTTGGTGAGGTCGCCCTCGCCCGCCGCCAGATCGTCCATGGCGGCAATCAACAACTTCAGCCGATTGACCACACGGCGCCCCAGCACGATGGCGATCAGCAGTAATACGCCAAACCCGACAATGGCGAGCCCCAGGCCGATGCGCCAGCGCAACGCTCCCGCAGCGTCCTGTACGGCGCCGCTGGTGTTGGCGGTCATCTGGGTGGCAGTGGCTTGCGCCGATTGCAGGCGCGCGCCCATGGCCGCTGCGCTGTCGGCGGCGGCGCCTTTGAGGCTGTCACCGACCAACTGATCACTGCTCGCGATCAGTGCGGCAAAACGCTTGTCCAGCGCCGCCAGGTCGGCCTCTACGGCTTTGGTCGAGACGCCCATGCGGACTTTGCCGATCTCCGTGCCGTTGGGGCTGATGGACGCCTCGACGTAGAACACCGAAGGGTCGTTTTTAGCCGCATCCAGGACCTTATCCAAGGCTCGGTCGCCCTTGCCCTTGTCGAGCAGTGCCTGGTTGATCGGGTTTTCGCGATTGAGGTAACGGGTCAGGTGCTCGCCAGCGGCGTCGTCATACACCACGAACAACACGTTGGGATTACGCTGGGCGCGCCGGGCGAACTCCGACAATGTCGGCACGTCGCTGTCCCACATGGCGCGGGGCGCCACCGACGCCAGCAGTTGGGCCATGTCATTGGCCGAGTCCTGCAGGTCTTTTTCCAGGGTCGCACGCAGTTGCTTCTGCTCCTCTTGCAGGCGCGTGGAAAGCCCTGCGGTCAGGCGCTGGCGCGTGCTCGAAGACAAGCTGTCCAGGCTCGAGGTGACTTCCTTGCCGGCTTGCGCCAGCTCGCCAGACAGTTTCTGGCTGTCGGCACCCAGGCGGCTGCTTAAATCCGCTTCCAACGCCGTCACGGTGCTTCGCGTCAGGGCAACGGCCACCAGCACTTGCACCAAAAGAGCGATACCTAGGGTAACGAACACCGGCCGCAACAGCCGGCTTTGTAACAATGAGAGAACGGCAGACACGGTAAATCCCTCCACCACGGGTGCCATTAATTTGATAGCACCGCGAAAGAAAGAACCGTAGCAAGGGTCGTGCCGATTGCCAGCCAGCCACAAAAAAGGGCTCCCGAAGGAGCCCTTTGCTTTTTACATCAACAGCTTATTAAGCGAACGGGTGACGCAGAACGATGGTCTCGTTGCGGTCCGGGCCTGTCGAAATAATGTCGATCGGCGCGCCGATCAGCTCTTCAACACGCTTGATGTAGGCACGAGCATTGGCCGGCAGTTCTTCCAGGGTTTTGGCGCCCACGGTCGATTCGGTCCAGCCCGGCACTTCTTCGTACACAGGCTGCAGGCCTACGTAGCTGTCAGCGTCGGTCGGTGCAACATCCTTGCCTTCGGCATCTTTGTAGCCGATGCAGATGTTGATGGTTTCCAGGCCGTCGAGAACGTCCAGCTTGGTCAGGCAGATGCCCGAGATGCTGTTCACATCGATAGCGCGGCGCAGGATAACGGCGTCGAACCAGCCGCAACGACGGGCGCGGCCAGTGGTAGCACCGAACTCGTGACCTTGCTTGGCCAGGTGCGCGCCGACTGCGTCGAACAGCTCAGTCGGAAACGGGCCCGAACCCACGCGCGTGGTGTAAGCCTTGGTGATGCCCAGGATGTAGTCCAGGAACATCGGGCCAACGCCCGAACCGGTCGCAACGCCACCCGCGGTGGTGTTGGAGCTGGTCACGTACGGATAGGTGCCGTGATCGATGTCCAGCAACGAACCCTGGGCGCCTTCGAACATGATGTCTTTGCCGGCGCGACGCAGGTCGTGCAGCTCGGCGGTCACGTCCAGCATCAGCGGCTTGAGCAGCTCAGCGTATTCCTTGCACTCAGCCAGAGTCTTTTCGAACTCGATGGCCGGCTCTTTGTAGTAACCCACCAGCATGAAGTTGTGGTAATCCACCAGTTCACGCAGCTTGTCTTCAAAGCGCGGCATGTTGAGCAGGTCGCCCACACGCAGGCCACGACGTGCAACCTTGTCTTCGTAAGCCGGGCCAATGCCGCGACCGGTGGTGCCGATCTTCAGCTCGCCACGCGCCTTTTCACGGGCCTGGTCCAGCGCAACGTGGAAGGACAGGATCAGCGGGCAGGACGGGCTGATACGCAGGCGCTCGCGCACCGGTACGCCTTTCTCTTCCAGCTTGGTGATCTCACGCAGCAGGGCGTCAGGTGCAACCACAACACCGTTGCCGATCAGGCACTGCACGCCTTCGCGCAGCACGCCCGACGGGATCAGGTGCAAAACGGTTTTTTCGCCATCGATGACCAGGGTGTGGCCAGCGTTGTGGCCACCTTGGTAGCGCACTACGGCGGCAGCATGTTCGGTCAGCAGATCAACGATCTTGCCTTTGCCCTCATCACCCCATTGGGTGCCCAGGACTACGACATTCTTACCCATAACACTTGTCCTCATTCGCGCAAACTTGGTGCCGGCGATGGCCGGCAGGAAAACTCAAGAAGCCAGTGGCGATACTTGCCAAAGCCCGTTCTGCAGAATCAATTGCCGGTCGCAGTCCGCTTCACGGGCGGCGGCCAATGGCTGCCCAGGCAAAGCCTGGACAACACGCTGACCCTCACTGCGCAACTGGCAAACCTGCTGCCAGAGTGCTGCGTCCGTACTGTCGGGCATCCAGATGCCACCAGACGGCAGCTCGACCTCAGCACGCCCCAGGGTCACCAGGGTTTTCAAATCGGTAGAAAAGCCAGTCGCCGGACGTGCGCGACCGAAGTCAGCGCCGATATCGTCATAACGACCGCCCTGGGCGATGGCCTGGCCAACACCCGGCACAAAAACGGCAAACACCACACCGGTGTGGTAGTGATAGCCGCGCAACTCACCCAGGTCGAAATACAGCGGCAACTCGGGGAAGCGCGCCGACAACTGCTCGGCAATCGCAAACACATCATCCAGTGCAGCCAATACCGGCGCCGGCGCATTGGCCAGGCGCTCACGGGCAGCCATCAGCACTTCACGGCCACCGCACAGGTTCACCAGTGCGCGCAGCATGTCGGCCAGGTCCGCAGGCACGCCTGCAGTCAGGGCGATGACTTCATCGATCGCCTTGCGCTGCAGGGCATCGAACAACTGTTGCTCCACTTCACCGGACAAACCAGCCGCACGGGCCAGACCACGGTAGATACCAACGTGGCCCAGGTCCATGTGTACATCCGGCACATCGGCCAGTTGCAGCATGGCCAGCATCAGGCTGATCACTTCAACGTCGCTGCTCGGGCTGGCATCACCGTACAACTCGGCGCCCAACTGGATCGGGCTGCGCGAAGACGACAATGCACGCGGCTGAGCATGCAGCACGCTGCCGGCGTAGCACAGGCGGCTCGGGCCTTCGCGGCGCAGGGTGTGCGCATCGATGCGCGCCACCTGCGGCGTGATGTCGGCACGGAAACCCATTTGCCGGCCCGATTGCGGGTCGATGACCTTGAAGGTGCGCAGATCCAGGTCCTGGCCCGCGCCGGTCAGCAGGGATTCCAGGTACTCGATATGGGGGGTCACGACAAACTCGTAACCCCAGCTCTGGAACAGATCCAACACCTGGCGACGCGCTACTTCAATGCGCGCAGCTTCTGGTGGCAGTACTTCTTCGATGCCATCTGGCAGCAGCCAGCGGTCTACCGTTGCCATTACGCCATTCCCCTATGATCCGGGCGGCCAGCCCTCGGCCGAGCCTTGAGTGAAGCAGAAAATACCCACGCTTTGCATAATCCACGCGCAAGAGCGACGTGACGAACGGCCTGCCAGCGGCCTCGTCGGGCACTTTCCTCGAAAAACCTGTGGCGCCTGCCGAATCAAACATGCAGACGCAAAAAAGCCGGGAATTTCCCGGCTGCCGCATCATACACCCGTTTTCTGAAAGGATCACCCCGCCAGGCATTTTAGCCGCCCGACGGAGTGCGCCCTAAGGTCACAGGCTTGGTTACTTGGACTTTTCCAGGTAGCGGAAGAAGTCGCTGCTTGGGTCCAGCACCATGACGTCGGTTTTGTTCGCGAAGCTTTCACGGTAGGCACGCAGGCTACGGTAGAACGCGTAGAACTCCTGGTCCTGGCCGTAAGCCTTGGCGTAGATCGCCGCAGCTTGAGCGTCGCCGTCACCACGAGCCTCTTCAGACTCGCGATAAGCCTCTGCCAGCAGTACACGGCGCTGACGGTCGGCATCCGCACGGATACCTTCAGCCAACTCGTTACCTTTGGCGCGGTGCTCACGGGCTTCACGCTCACGCTCGGTGCTCATACGCTCGAACACGCTGCGGTTCACTTCCTTCGGCAGGTCGATAGCCTTGACCCGGACATCAACCACTTCAATGCCCAACTCTTTTTCTGCCATCGTGTTCAGCGAACGGGTGATGTCAGCCATCAGCGCATCACGTTCACCGGATACCACCTCGTGCAGGGTGCGTTTACCAAACTGGTCACGCAGGCCCGATTCCAGACGGCGCGACAAACGCTCGTCGGCAATCTGCTTGAGGCCGGAGGTCGCGGTGTAGAAGCGCTCGGCATCCTTGACGCGCCACTTGGCGTAGGCGTCAACCATCACGGCTTTCTTTTCCAGGGTGAGGAAGCGTTGTGTCGGTGCATCCAGGGTCATCAGGCGGCCGTCGAACTTGCGCACCTGGTTCACGTAGGGGACTTTCACATGCAGGCCCGGCTGGACATCCGCCTGCACCACACGACCGAATTGCAGCAACACCGCGCGCTCGGTCTGAGACACGATGTAGAAGCAGTTCCAGGCAGCGATGACCACGACGACGCCCACAATCAGGGCGGTCAGCGATTTATTGCTCATCAACGACTCTCCCTGGTACGTGTTTGCTGTTGCAGCAAGTCAGCGGCCGCACGGGCGCTCGCTTCGTTGGCAGCGGCATTCGAGCTGCTGGACGGTGCGCTGGTGCCGCTACGACCACCTTCGATCATCTTGTCCAGCGGCAGGTACAGCAGGTTGTTCTGCCCACCTTTGCTGCCGGTCACGAGAACCTTGCTGGTGTTGCTGAAAACTTCCTGCATGGTGTCCAGGTACAGACGCTCACGCGTGACTTCCGGAGCCTTGCGGTACTCGGCAACCAGTTTGGTGAAGCGATCCGCCTCACCCTTGGCGCGGGAGACCACTTCGTCGCGGTAACCGTTGGCATCTTCAAGGATACGCTGGGCCTGACCACGGGCTTCCGGTACGACACCGTTGGCGTAGGTTTCAGCCTGGTTGCGCGAACGCTGCTCGTCTTCACGGGCGCGGATCACGTCATCAAAGGCTTCCTGCACTTCGCGCGGTGCAGCTGCGCTCTGTACGTTCACCTGAGTGACGGTGATGCCGGTGCGGTAGGTATCGAGGAACCGCTGCAGGCGCTCCTTGATCTCGCTGGCCATCAATTCACGACCTTCGGTCAGCACCTGGTCCATGGCGGTGGAACCCACCACATGGCGCAGGGCACTTTCGGTTGCGTGTTGCAGGCTGATTTCCGGCTGATCAACGTTCAGCACGAAGTCCTGCAGGTTGCTGATCTTGTACTGCACGGTCAGTGGCACTTCGACGATGTTCTCGTCTTCGGTCAGCATCTGGCCCTGCTTGGTGTAGGCACGCTCACGCGTGACGTTCTCCATGTACTTCTTGTCGATCGGCGGGAAATAGATGTTCAGGCCTGGCCCGACAGTCTCGTAGTACTTGCCGAAGCGCAGCACAACAGCCTGCTCCTGCTCGTCCACCACGTACACGGCGCTGTACAGCCACACGGCTGCGAGCACGACAAGCCCGAGGCCCAGCAGGCCATAGCCGCCGCCCTTGCTTGTGCGACCGCCGTCGTCACCACCACCACGTTTTTTTCCACCACCGAACAACCCATTCAGGCTTTCCTGCAGCTTTCGGAAGGCCTCGTCGAGATCTGGTGGCCCCTTGCGGTCGCCATTATTGCGGCGTTTACCACCCCAAGGATCCTGATTATTCGAGTTGCCACCCGGCTCATTCCAAGCCATAGCGCTCTCCATCTGATAAAGCAAAGACGCACCCACGGCGCGCCGACCAATGCTACAGAATGCCTGCTACTGCGGCACAACCGCTTTCGGAGGCTTTTATTGCAAAGTGTGTTGTTCGATGAACTCTGTCGGTACCACACCTTCACGGCTGACCAGCCGATTCAGCTCCGAGCGCGGCAATCGAACGGCCAGCAAGCTGACACCTTCTTCGTCGTATTCTTCTTTCTGTACGGCGCCCAGTTCGAAAAACTGTGCACGCAGTCGAGCAAAACGTTGCGGCAAGCGCAAGGTGCCGACAAACAAATCGCTGCCCAGCAGTTCGGCAATCGCTTGTTCAAGCAACTCCAGACCACTGCCATCGCGCGCCGACAGCCATACCCGCTGGGGCTTGCCGTCTTCATCGCGCTGGATTTGCGGCTCAACGCCCTCAAGCAAATCGAGTTTGTTATAGACCTCGAGGATCGGCAAGTCTTGTGCACCAATCTCGCCCAGCACCACCATCACTTGCTCGATCTGCAACATGCGATCCGGTTCGGCCGCATCGATCACGTGCAACAGCAGGTCGGAATTGCTCGACTCTTCGAGCGTAGACCGAAATGCCTCGACCAGCTTGTGGGGCAAATGACGAATGAAACCTACTGTGTCGGCCAGGACAATCGGCCCCAGGTCGTCGATATCCAAACGGCGCAAGGTCGGGTCAAGGGTGGCGAACAGTTGGTCGGCCGCGTAAACGTCCGATTTCGTCACGTTGTTGAACAGCGTGGATTTGCCGGCGTTGGTATAGCCCACCAGGGACACGGTAGGGATATCCGCACGCGAGCGGCCACGGCGTGATTGTTCGCGCTGGCTGCGTACTTTTTCCAGGCGGCCCTTGATCTGGCGCAGGCGCACCCGCAGCAGACGGCGGTCGGTTTCCAGCTGGGTTTCACCCGGGCCGCGCATGCCGATGCCACCACCCTGGCGTTCAAGGTGAGTCCAGCCGCGTACCAACCGGGTGCTCATGTGGTCAAGCTGGGCCAGTTCTACCTGGAGCTTGCCTTCATGGGTACGGGCGCGCTGGGCGAAAATATCGAGAATCAGACCGGTGCGGTCGATCACGCGACACTCGAAAACACGTTCGAGGTTACGTTCCTGACTGGGCGTGAGGGTGTGATTGAAGATCACCAGATCGGCTTCTTCGGCGTGAACCAGGTCGCGCAGCTCCTCGACCTTGCCGCTGCCTATCAGGTATTTGGCGGTTGGCCGATGACGCGGTACGTTAAAAAACGCAACGGTCTCGGCGCCGGCCGAATTTGCCAACTCCTGAAACTCCTGCGGATCTTCGCGCGCCTCAGGGTCCTGTCCATCCAAGTGAACGAGGATTACTCGCTCACCACCACCGTGGCGCTCAAAGAACAAAGGAGACTCCTATCAGGCGTTACCTGGCTCAGCGTCACCCTGTTCATCACCTGCTGCGCTAGGCAGACGGATTGGACGAACTGGAACGACTGTCGAGATAGCGTGCTTGTAAACCATCTGGCTGACGGTGTTTTTCAGCAGGATCACGAACTGGTCGAACGACTCGATCGTGCCTTGCAGCTTGATACCGTTAACCAGGTAGATGGAAACCCCAACTTTCTCTTTACGTAAAGTATTCAAGTAAGGGTCTTGTAGCGAATGCCCTTTTGACATGTGCCGCACTCCTTTAAGGATCAATAATAAAATTCGGAAAATAGATAGCTTATGGCCGTCACACCCCCAAGGATAGACGGCAATTGCAAGGACTCAGCTCAATATGGAGACCGATCCCAAGTATTTCAAGGCGCGTGACAGATTGTCGCTGTCCAGGCTGTCCAACCAGTGCAACTCGCTCCAGCTGCGCAGCCAGGTGAACTGGCGCTTCGCCAATTGGCGCGTGGCAATGATGCCGCGCTCCTGCATTTCGGCTGACGTCAGCTTGCCATCCAGGTGTTCCCAGACTTGGCGGTAGCCTACAGCACGTATCGAAGGCAACCCGGCATGCAGGTCACCTCTGGAACGCAGTGCTACGACCTCGTCCACAAACCCCTGTTCCAACATAATTGTGAATCTTTGTGCAATTCGTTCATGCAACACCTGGCGATTTGCCGGAGCAATGGCCAGATTCGCCACAGTATAGGGCAATTGTGACTGTCCAGATGCGCCTGCATCAGCACTTTGCGCAGTTTGTTTCAGCCTGTGTTCAGTCATGGTCTGGCCGCTCACCCGCCAGACTTCCAGGGCGCGACTGAGGCGCTGGGGGTCATTGGGGTGAATGCGCGCAGCGGAAACCGGGTCGACTGCCGCCAACTGGTCGTGCAGGGCTTGCCAGCCAAGGCGTGCAGCCTCTTCTTCAATTTCGCCACGCACCTGGGCGTCGGCCGCAGGCATATCCGCCAAGCCTTCCTGCAAAGCCTTGTAATAGAGCATCGTACCGCCCACCAGCAGCGGAATATTGCCCCGCGCGGTGATCTCGGCCATGGCGGCCAGGGCATCGGCACGGAAATCGGCGGCGGAATAGCTCTCGGCCGGGTCGATGATGTCAATCAACCGGTGCGGATACTGTGCCAACAGTTCTTTTGAAGGCTTGGCCGTGCCGATGTCCATGTCCCGGTAAACCAGGGCAGAGTCGACGCTGATCAGCTCGCAAGGCAGCACTTTGGTCAGCTCGATGGCCAGGTCGGTCTTGCCGGCGGCCGTAGGGCCCATCAGGAAGATGGCGGGGGGCAAGGCACTCATCAACGGCCGCGCAAGAACAGTTTGTCCAAGTCGTCCAGGCCCATTTGGGTCCAGGTCGGTCGGCCATGGTTGCATTGCCCGCTGCGCTCGGTGTTTTCCATGTCGCGCAGCAAACCGTTCATTTCCGGCAACGCCAGGCGGCGGTTGGCGCGGATTGCACCGTGGCAGGCCATGGTACCGAGCAGTTCGTTGATATGTGCCTGGATGCGATCGCTGGTGCCGTATTCCATCAGGTCGGCCAGCACGTCGGCGACCAGGCGGTTGGCTTCGGCTTGCTTGAGCAAGGCGGGAATCTGGCGAATAGCCAGGGTTTCCGGACCCAGGCGTTGCAGTTCGAAGCCCAGCTTCTGGAACACGCCGTGGTGCTCCTCGGCGCAATCGGCTTCACGCTGGCTCACCGCCAGGGATTCCGGCACCAACAACGGCTGGCCGCTCAGACCTTCACTGGCCATGGCGATCTTCAAGCGCTCGTACATGATCCGTTCGTGGGCGGCATGCATGTCCACCAGTACCAGGCCGTGGGCGTTTTCGGACAGGATATAAATGCCCTTGAGCTGCGCCAGCGCATAACCCAAAGGCGGAATATCACCGCCGCCCTCAGGCAATGCCACAGCGCCCGGCTCGGCCCCCGGCAGCGGTGCAAAAAATTCGCGATAGGCCGCCTGGGCCTCGGCTACCGGCACAGTCGACTGCGGGCGTGGCGTGTATTGGTACTGATAACCCGCGCCCGCACCGGACCCTGGCGCGGTGTAGGAAGGCTGCGGCTGCGGCGATTGCAGCAGGTTGGCCGCCAGGCTCATTTCGCCCTGAGGCCCGAACTCGCCAGCCTCCGGACCGCTCGGCCTTACCGCCGCCGTCACAATCGGCGCTGACAACTGATCATCCGGGCGCACATCGCCCAAGGCGCGGTGCAACGTGCCGTAGAGGAAGTCATGCACCATGCGCCCGTCACGGAAGCGCACTTCGTGCTTGGTCGGGTGCACGTTGACGTCGACCACCGACGGGTCGACTTCAAAGAACAGCACAAACGTCGGGTGCCGCCCGTTGAACAGCACATCGCGATACGCCTGGCGCACCGCGTGGGCCACCAGTTTGTCGCGTACCGCACGGCCATTCACAAAGAAATACTGCAAATCCGCCTGGCTGCGGGAGAAGGTCGGCAAACCGACCCAGCCCCACAGGCGCAAGCCATTGCGCTCGATTTCAATCGGCAGCGCCTGCTCAAGGAAGCCTGCGCCGCAGATCGCCGAGACCCGCCGAGCGCGCGCGGCGTCGTCATGGGCTTCGTGCAGGCTGAGGATGGTTTTGCCGTTGTGGCGTAAATGGAACGCCACATCAAAACGCGCCAACGCCAGGCGCTTGATGACTTCTTGCAGGTGATCGAATTCGGTTTTTTCAGCCTTGAGGAACTTGCGTCGCGCGGGCGTGTTGAAAAACAGGTCGCGAACTTCAACCGACGTCCCCACCGGGTGCGCGGCCGGCTGCACACGAGGCGCCATGTCACGGCCTTCGGTTTCCACCTGCCAGGCTTGCTCGGCGCTGCGGGTGCGCGAAGTCAGGGTCAGGCGTGCTACGGAGCTGATAGAGGCCAATGCCTCACCGCGAAAACCCAGGCTCATTACCCGCTCAAGGTCTTCAAGGTCGCGAATCTTGCTGGTGGCGTGACGAGCCAGGGCCAGCGGCAGGTCATCCGAGGAAATCCCGCTGCCGTCGTCGCGAACCCGCAGCAGCTTGACGCCGCCCTGCTCCACATCGACATCAATGCGCTTGGCACCGGAGTCGATACTGTTTTCCAGCAATTCCTTGATCACCGACGCCGGGCGCTCAACCACCTCACCCGCAGCAATCTGGTTGGCGAGGCGCGGGCTGAGCAGTTCAATGCGCGAGCCACTGTTCAATAAGGAGTCGCTCATTACTGCGCCGCCAATTCAGTGCCAGGGATGGTCAACACCTGACCGACTTTCAATTCATCGGTCTTCAGGTTGTTGGCGCTGCGCAAGGTCGCGGCAGATACCTGGAAACGCACGGCCAGCATGGCCAGCGTGTCGCCGGGTTGCACGCGATGGTCACGCGGGCCTTGGGCGATTTTGCCGGAATCACGCAGCCAGGCAATGTAGGTACCCGGCGGCGGGTTCTGCTGGAAGAACTGGCGAATACCCGCGCTGATCGAACGCGCCAGCGCCTGCTGGTGATTGGCGCTGGCCAGCTTCGAGGCTTCGTTGGAGTTGGAGATAAACCCGGTTTCCACCAGGATCGACGGGATATCCGGCGACTTCAACACCATAAACCCAGCCTGCTCCACGCGCTGTTTGTGCAGGGACGTCACGCGGCCAATATTGCTGAGGACTTTTTGGCCGACGTTCAAGCTGGACGTCAGCGAAGCGGTCATCGACAGGTCGAGCAGTACACCGGCGAGCATTTTGTCCTTGTCGTCGAGGGACACGTTGCCGGCCCCGCCGATCAGGTCGGAACGGTTTTCACTGTCGGCCAGCCAGCGTGCGGTCTCGGACGTGGCGCCACGATCCGACAAGGCAAATACCGAGGCACCGAAGGCAGCGGTTGATGGCGCGGCGTCGGCATGGATCGACACAAACAGGTCTGCACCCTTCTTGCGGGCGATTTCGGTACGGCCACGCAGCGGGATGAAGTAGTCGCCGGTACGGGTCAGCTCGGCGCGATAGCCTTTCATGCCATTAACCTGGCGCTGCAGTTCACGGGCGATGGCCAGTACCACATCTTTTTCATGCTGGCCGCGCGAGCCGGAGGCGCCCGGGTCTTCCCCGCCGTGGCCGGCGTCGATCACCACAATAATGTCGCGCTTGCCCGCAGGCGCAGGTGGTGGCGGCGGCAACTTGACCTGCGGCTGCGACGGGTTGACCGGCACGGCCGGAACAGTCGCAACGCTTGGGGTTGGCGCAGGCGGCGGTGCAGCGTCGGCGGCGTTGTCGAACAGGTCGACCACCAACCGATTGCCGTATTGGGCATTAGGCGCCAGCACAAAGCTTTTCGGGGTCACGGCCTTTTTCAGGTCGATGACCACACGCAGGTCCGTCGGCGTGCGCTGGGCCGAGCGCATCGCGGTGATCGGGGTATTGGCGGTTGAGACTTTCAGCGGCGCGCCGAGGGTGGCGCCGTTGATGTCGATCACCAGGCGATCGGGCGCCGTCAGGGTAAAGACGCTGTGCTGGACCGGGCCAGACAGGTCGAACACCAGTCGCGTGTTATCCGGCGCTCGCCACAGGCGAACACTTTTCACCTGTGAAGCAGCCAGAGCATTGAAAGTCATTGCCGCAAGCAACACCCCTACGACAGCAACCATCGCGCGAAAGCGCATACCTAACCCCACCAATTTTATTTGAATTCCAATGCCAGGGCCGCGCACCAAGACTGGCCGCGCGCACTCTGGGGCAACAACTTCAGCTGACGTCCATGCTCATGCGGCGTAATGGTAATGGTCAGGTCCGGCTTTGGCAAAAAGCCTGTGCCTTTATCTGGCCACTCGATCAAGCACAGTGCGTCTTCATCGAAGTAATCACGGATACCCATGTACTCCAGTTCTTCGGGGTCGACCAGCCGATACAGGTCGAAATGGAAGGCGCGAACTGCACCGATCTCGTAGGGTTCGACCAAGGTGAACGTCGGGCTTTTTACCGCGCCCGTGTGGCCCAACCCACGAATTATCCCTCGCGACAGCGTGGTTTTGCCCGCGCCCAGGTTCCCTTCAAGGAATATCAGTCCTGCGCCGGCCGTAACCTGTGCAATACGCTGACCCAACGCAACCATGGCGTCTTCATCAGCCAGAAAAAGGCTTACTTCAGGCACGGCGACTGCTCCTCCAGCAATTGACGAATGGCAGGTATCAGGTCGCTGGCGGCCAGGCCGCGACCATAAGTGCCTTGGCGATCCCCCGCCGTGGCGTGCAACCACACAGCCAGGCAACTTGCCTCATAGGCGGGCATGCCCTGGGCCAGCAATGCACCCACCAAGCCGCTCAGCACATCACCCAAACCGGCCGTCGCCATCGCCGGGTGACCTTGGTCACAGCGCGAAACACGGCCGTCCGGGCTGGCAATCAAACTGCCAGCACCCTTGAGGATAGCCACTGCATTGAATTTCTGGCTTAACGCGCGCGCCACGTTAAGGCGATCGGCCTGAACCGCGGCTGTCGTGATGCCCATCAACCGCGCCGCCTCGCCGGGATGCGGCGTGATCACGCTGCTGGCCGGCAGGCTTACACCGCCTGCGGCCAACTGGTTCAAGGCGTCAGCATCCCAAACTTGCGGCTGCTGGGCGTTGGCGGCAACCGACAACAGGCATTTGCCCCAGGACGCTGCGCCCAGGCCGGGGCCGATAACAATCACCGAGATTTTTTCCAGCAGCCCCATCAACTGATTGGCCGAACTGACGCCGACGGTCATCACCTCCGGCAAGCGTGTGAGTGCGGCTGGCACGTGTTCCGGGCGAGTCGCCAACGAAACCATGCCTGCGCCACTGCGCAAGGCGCTTTCGGCGCTGAGCAGCCCGGCACCGCCAAAGCCATGGTCGCCGCCGATGACCAGCAGGTGACCGAACTGGCCTTTATGGGCGTCCGGGGAACGTGCAGCCAGTTGCGGCAAATGGCCGTGCAACAGCGGCTGTACGTCGGTAATTGTGTGTTTTGTCTGCGGCATGCGTCTTCAAGCTCCGATGTCTGGCAGAATTATACGCATCTAACCTGTGGTTTCCCGTGTCTCATGCCTGCAATTACTTCCGATCTGCCCGCCCTCGCCCAATCGATCAAAGACTGGGGCCGCGAGCTGGGCTTTCAACAAGTCGGCATCAGCGGCCTGGACCTGGCCGAGCATGAGCAGCACCTGCAACGCTGGCTCGACGCGGGCTACCACGGCGAGATGGAATACATGGGCGCCCATGGCAGCAAACGCTCGCACCCCGATGAACTGGTGCCGGGCACGCTGCGTGTAGTTTCGCTGCGCATGGATTATCTGCCAGGCGACACGCAAATGGCGCAGTTGCTGGCCAAGCCAGAAAAAGCCTACATCTCCCGTTACGCCTTGGGCCGCGATTACCACAAGCTGATCCGCAAGCGCGTGCAACAACTGGCCGACCGTATCCAGGCACAGATCGGCCCGTTCGGCTTTCGCGCCTTTGTCGACAGCGCGCCCGTTTTGGAAAAAGCCATTGCCGAACAAGCTGGCCTCGGCTGGATCGGCAAAAACACCCTGGTACTCAATCGCAAGGCCGGCAGCTATTTCTTTTTAAGCGAACTGTTTGTCGATTTGCCGTTGCCCGTGGACGCGCCTCACGTCACCGAGCATTGCGGCCGCTGCACCGCATGCCTGGATATCTGCCCCACCAATGCCTTCGTCGGCCCTTATGTGCTCGACGCGCGGCGCTGCATTTCCTACCTGACCATCGAGCTCAAGAGTGCGATCCCCGAGGACCTGCGCCCACTGATCGGCAATCGAGTGTTCGGCTGCGATGACTGTCAGATCGTTTGCCCGTGGAATCGTTTCGCCCGATCCACGGCCGAAAGCGATTTCAAGCCACGGCACAATCTGGATAACGCAGAACTGGCCGAATTGTTTATGTGGGACGAGGATAAATTCCTCAGCAACACAGAAGGCTCGCCCCTGCGTCGTGCCGGGTATGAGCGCTGGCTGCGCAACCTGGCAGTGGGCCTGGGCAACGCGCCGTCAAGCATTCCGGTACTCGAAGCCTTGAAAGCACGTCGCGATTATCCGTCCGAACTGGTGCGCGAACATGTGGAATGGGCGCTGAACCAGCACGCTACGCGCTAGTGCACGTCGTCGTTGTAGACGAACTTGGGCATTTCCCAGTGAAAACGTATCGCCAGCAGCCGCAATAAAAAGCCGCTGAACAAAGTCAGCAGAATCGCCTGCTCGCTGGGCAGTTGCAGATACAGGCACAGCATGTAGAACCAGGCGGCGAGAAACGACACGCTGGCGTACAGCTCACGGCGAAAGATCAGCGGGATGTCGTTACAGAAGATATCGCGCAGGATGCCGCCGAATACGCCCGTGATCACGCCGCTGACTGAAGCCACCAGCATGCCGTGACCCATTTCCAAAGCAGTCATGCAGCCGATCAGGGTAAACGCCACCAGGCCCAAGGCGTCCAGCGCCAGGAACAGCGAGCGCAGACGGCGCATCAGCGGTGCAATAAAGATCGTCACCAGCGCGGCGATCGAGGTCAGCACCAGGTATTCCGGGTGTTTGACCCACGTCAGCGGGTAATGCCCCAACAGTACATCGCGCACCGAACCGCCGCCCAGCGCGGTGACGCAGGCGATCAGCACCACGCCAAACCAGTCCATGCCACGGCGCCCGGCAGACAGCGCGCCGGTCATGGCTTCGGCGGTGATGGCGACGAGGTAGAGCATCAACAGCATGATGGCGATCCTTGCGAATAGGCGCGCATTCTAATCATTGGGTGATGGCACCAAAAGGGGGCGCATGGCGAAAGACCGTGTCGACAGCATCGCAGGCAAGCCAGCTCCCACATTTGAATGTGTTCACAAGTCAAAGAGTGGGAGCTGGCTTGCCTGCGATGGGGCCTGGTATCTACACAACTTGAAGGCATCCAGATTTCCCTGTGGCAAGCCTGCTCGCCACAACAGCCCACTTACCACAGACTTTGTTTCAACCGGCTGCGTAGACACCAATGCTGCAATGGGGCCAGAGCAGGCGCCACAGATTCAAGCCTTGATGAAATGCTTGCGGTAATGCTGCAGCTCGGCGATCGACTCGCGAATGTCATCCAGCGCCAAATGCGTGCTGCCCTTATGGAAGCTGTCCTTGACCTCCGGCGCCCAGCGCGCCGCCAGCTCTTTGAGCGTGGACACGTCCAGGTTGCGATAGTGGAAGTAGCTTTCCAGCCCCTTCATGTGCGTATAAAGGAAGCGACGATCCTGGCAGATGCTGTTGCCGCAGATCGGCGACTTGCCCTTGGGCACCCACTTTTCCAGGAAAGCGATGGTTTCAGCTTCGGCGTCGCGCATGCTGATGCGGCTGTCGCGCACGCGCTGGGTCAGGCCGGAGTTGCCGTGGGTGCGGGTGTTCCACTCGTCCATGGTGGCCAGTACGGCGTCGCTGTGGTGGATAGCGATCACCGGACCTTCGGCCAAGGTGTTGAGGTTGCTGTCGGTGACAATGGTCGCCATCTCGATGATGACGTCGGTGTCGGGGTTCAGACCGGTCATTTCCAGATCGATCCAAATCAGGTTCTGTGGGTTTTGCATGGCTTGATTCTCTTGGCCCTTGGCTTAGCTGCGCAGTTTAGCAGGCGGGGGCGTGCTAGACTCGCGACCGTTTTACCCAACCTTTGCATTATCGACACGGAACACCAATGGCCAAACGCCAGCTCAATCGCCGCCAAAACTGGCGCATCGAAAAGATTCAAGGCGAACGCGCCGCTCGCGCCGCCAAACGTGAATCCTCCGCCGTGGAAGCGCTCGAGGGCGGCGACCTGGGCCCTGAACAAACGGGCCTGGTGATCGCGCACTTCGGCGTGCAGGTCGAAGTCGAGGCGCTCGAAGGCGAACTCGCAGGTTCGGTGTCGCGCTGCCACTTGCGCGCCAACCTGCCTGCGCTGGTCACCGGCGACAAGGTCGTGTGGCGTGCCGGCAACCAGGGCATCGGCGTGATCGTCGCCCAGTTGCCGCGCACCACCGAACTGCGCCGCCCCGACAGCCGTGGCCAGCTCAAGCCGGTGGCGGCCAACGTCGACATGATCGTGATCGTGTTCGCACCGCTGCCCGAGCCGCATGCCAATTTGATCGACCGCTACCTGGTCGCAGCCGAGCACGCCGGCATTCGCCCGCTGCTGCTGCTGAACAAATTCGACCTGATCGACGAACAGAACGCCCCGGCGCTCAATGCGTTGCTGGCGGTCTACCGCACCCTGGGTTACCCGGTGCTGGAAGTGTCGGCGCATCACGGCAATGGCATGGAACAACTGCAACAGCAGTTGGACGGGCGCATCAGTGTGTTCGTCGGCCAGTCTGGCGTGGGCAAGTCATCGCTGGTCAACAGCCTGCTGCCGGAAGTCGACACCCGTGTCGGCCCGCTGTCGGAACTGTCCGGCCAGGGTACCCACACCACCACCACCGCGCGGTTGTTCCACTTCCCCGGCGGCGGTGAGTTGATCGACTCCCCAGGCATCCGTGAATTCGGCCTCGGCCACGTCAGCCGCAGCGATGTGGAAGCGGGCTTCATCGAGTTCAACGACCTGATCGGCACCTGCCGCTTCCGCGACTGCAAACACGACCGCGAGCCGGGCTGTGCGTTGCTCAAGGCCCTGGAAGATGGGCGCGTGCAGCAGCAGCGAATGAACAGCTATCGGTCGATTATTGCGAGCTTGCCGGAGAGCAGCTACTAACGATCCACTTCTTGATACACATAAACCAGTGTACTGAAGCCCCTAGTCCATTGATTTAATAGGAGCAGGCATCAAGAATCCGGACCAACTGGGTGGCTCATACGCACAAGCCAGCTTGTATTCGGATTTCTCGATGCGCATAATTGCTCCGTCACCAGCGAAAGCTGGCAGGAGTCTGGATCCTTTTCGGGGTTGATCCAGCGGCGCAGAAGGGGCGAAGCAAGCTCCACTGCGCGTCGAATGAAGCCGCCTTCGGGCGGCTTTGCTTTTTGTGGGGCATTAACAACTGCACAGAAAGACTCGCTCCAAGGGCCGGGAGTACTTCGTGCCGCGCCTGTGCGTGGAGGACATGCGAGGTGTCATCAGCGGCGTCAAAGCCTACCTTCCTCTCTGAACACAAATGAAAACGCCCCGACATAGTCGGGGCGTTTTCATTTACAACCAACAAAGACCGCTTACGAACCCGGCGTTGGCGCAGGCGCCGTAGGGTCTTTCACCCCGCCGTCATCAAACAGGTTCAGCTTCTGCCGCAGCTCATGGGCCGGCAGCGGCTCCTGCCCTGGCGGAATAGCATTCGGATCTGCCGGCACTTCACCCGGAGCGCCTTCGCCCTGGGTCGGCGCCGCAGGTGGCGGCTGATCACCTTCAATCGCACGCTGGGCTTTTTTAGTCAGCACCACGATATCGATACGGCGGTTGATCGGGTTGAACGGGTCTTTAGGGTCAAACAACTGCGAGGACGCAAACCCCACCACGCGCGCCACTTGCGGGTCGGGATAGCTGCCCGCCACCAGCGCACGACGGGCGGCATTGGCGCGGTTGGCCGAAAGCTCCCAGTTGCCGAAGTCGCCTTGGCCCGCATAGGGCTTGGCGTCGGTATGACCGCTGATGCTGATCTTGTTCGGCACCGCCTTGATGGTGTCGGCCATGGCCAGCAGGATATCTTCGAAGTACGGCTTCAAGCGCGCACTGCCGGAGTCGAACATCGGCCGATTGGCCGCATCGGTGATCTGGATGCGCAAGCCTTCGGGGGTGATCTCGAAGGAAATCTGATCCTTGAACTTCAGCAGCTGCGGGTTTTCTTCGACCTTGGTCTGCAGTTCCTGCAGCAACAACTCCAGGCGCTCTTTCTCGACCTGCTCGGCCATGCTCTCGACGGTGTCGCGCTCGATCGGGATGTTTTCCTGCGGCGACTCGGTCTTGACCTCGGGGTTGATGGTGCGCTCAGGCGCCAGTTGCGGTGAGCCGCCCAGGTCGATCACGAAGGGCGTGCCGCTTTCCGAAAAACCAATCGGGTCTTTGAAGTAACCGGCAATGGCGATCTTCTGCTCGGGCGTGGCGGTCGACATCAGCCACAGCACCAGGAAGAACGCCATCATCGCCGTGGCAAAGTCGGCGAAGGCGATTTTCCAGGCGCCGCCATGGTGCCCCGCAGCGAAGCGCTTGACGCGCTTGATGATTATCGGCTGGTTGTTTTCCATGACTTAGCGACCGCGAACCGCTTGTTCCAGCTCGGCAAAACTTGGGCGATGTTTCGGGTACAGCACCTTGCGCCCGAACTCCACCGCCAGCGATGGCGGCATGCCGGACGCCGAAGCCACCAGGCAGGCCTTGATCGCTTCGTACAAATTCACTTCTTCCTTGGCATCGTGGGCCAGGGACGTGGCCAGTGGGCCGAAGAAACCGTAGGCCGCGAGGATACCGAAGAAGGTACCGACGAGGGCCGCGCCCACGTGCATGCCGATAGCCTTCTGGTCGCCCTCACCCAGGGATGCCATGGTCACCACAATGCCGAGTACCGCCGCAACGATACCAAAACCGGGCATGCCGTCGGCGACGCCGGTCACGGCGTGGGAAGGATGTTCCAGCTCTTCCTTCAGGCTGAACAGCTCCATGTCGAACAGCCCTTCGAGCTCGTGCGGGGCCATGTTGCCGGAGGACATGATGCGCAGGTAGTCACAGATGTAGGCGGTCATGCGCTCATCTTTGAGCACGGCCGGGTACTTGGCGAAAATCGGGCTGGCGGCAGCGTCTTCGATGTCGCCTTCGATGGCCATCATGCCTTCGCGGCGGCTCTTGTTGAGGATCTCGTAGATCAGCCCCAGCACTTCAAGATAGAACGTGTGAGAGAAGCGTGAGCTGAACATGCCCAGCGACTTTTTGATCACGTGCATGGTCATGTAGCCGGGGTTGGCCTGCAGGAAAGCACCAAACGCGGCGCCGCCGATGATCAGCACTTCGAAGGGCTGGATCAGCGCGGCAATTTTACCGTGGGACAGGACGTACCCACCGAGCACACTTGCGATGACGACGATGATGCCGATAATTTTAGCCATAGGAGATTGGTACTTGCGCCGTCGGGTTCATGGACATAGTGGGTGCTGCAGAAAACTCTTGTTCTACTTATCGGCAAAACTGCGCCAGACTATAGCCCGTTAAGGCGAAAAGCCAATTCGGCCCGTTCCGGGCGTGTAGAACGCAAGTGATGATCGCGCCCCAATCATGGCAAACGAAACGACAGTTCCAAATACAAAACCCACCACCCTCGCCGCTTGGATCAAGCGCCTGGACGATGTGCTGCTGCCTGTTCCTCAGGCTAGTCACGAACGCGTGTGCAAGGCCATCCGCGACAGCCGCAGTTCATTGCGAGATATTGCCGAGCTGATGCAAAACAGCCCGGCACTGGTGCTCAGTGTGATGCGCGAGGCCAACAGCCAGGCGCACGGCAGCCTGTCGGGGCCGGCGGAAAACCTCGAAGTGGCGCTGAACCGCCTGGGTCTCAAACGCGCCGAAGAATTGCTCGCGCGCCTGCCCTCGGTGCCGGAAAAAGACATCCCGGTGGCTTTGCGCCAACTGCTGCTGATAAGCCAGCACGCCTCACAGCAAGCCAACGGTTTGTTCGCCAGCCGCCTGGCGCGGCTGTGGCAAGACATCCATTGGGGCAGCCTGCTGTTTCTGTCGCCGCTGTGGCCGCTGGCCGTGGCCTACCCAAAACTCCTGGAAGAATGGGAACTGCGGGTCATCCACAAAGGCCAGTCGGCGCACAAGGTCGAGCAGGAACTGTTCGGTGTACGCCTGCTCGACTTGTGCCTTGGCCTGACCGAAGCCTGGCACCTGCCGATCTGGGTGTCCCAGGGCTACAACCTGCTGCTGACCGAGCAGCGCTTGCTGGTCAAGGCGCTGCACATCGCCCGCGAAGATGACGCGCTGCGCCAGCAGCAACTGCTCGATGCCGAACCCAACCTGCGGCGCTGGTTGAACCAACCCGCCAACACCGTGCTGCTGGCCAACGGCCTGGCGATGTCGGCCCAGGAATCCTGGACCTGCCCGCACACCGAGCGCTGGCAATACCTTACCGCGCTGTACCTGCAAGCGCCGCTGTGTGACGTGCAGCAGCAGGTTCACCAACAAGCGGTCACCAGCGCGCGCACCACCTTGATGCCGGACCTCTGGCACCCGGCGCTGTCGCTGATCTGGCCGTGGCATGTGCAGAAGGTCCATCGCGGCCTGCTGCCCGCACCGCCGCCCACTGCCGAAGCACTGGCCGTGTGGCGCAAGCGCTGCACCGAGTTGCTGGTCGAACCGAGCCGCTTTGCCAACGCCATGCACTTGACCACCTGCGCCAAGGAAGCCTTGGTCGCCAGTGGCATGCAGCGGGTGCTGCTCTTTATGGCCGACCGCGCCCTGAGTACCTTGCGTGTGCATCAGGCCGATGGCTTGCCCAAGGACGCTGCCAACCTGAGCCTCGACGTCGTCAACAGCACACTGCTGCAACGCTTGCTGGAAAAGTCCGCCCAGGTGCGCCTCACGCCAGACAATCACGCGCAATTTTCTGCGCTGCTGCCGCCGATCCTGCGCCGCTGGTTTACCGGTGAACACCTGTTGCTACGATCTCTGAGCTGCAATGGCCGCGTGGTGATGCTGATGGTCGCCGACCAGGGCGGCGGGCCGTTCTCGGAAACCACCGTGCAGGCTTTTGGCAAAACCGCTCAATGCATCGAGAAAGCGCTGCACAGCTTTACCAACCGCAGCGCCTGATGCTTGCGCTACAATCGCCCTCTTTTATCACCAACATTTGTGCCCAGGAGACCTCACATGCCTGACTTCTCTGGCTTGCCGCTGGTGATCGAGTCCAGCGACCTGCTTGGTCGCCTGGATGCCGAACACTTGATTCTGGTGGACCTCACCAGTGCCGCCCGCTACGCCGAAGGGCATATCCCCGGCGCGCATTTCGTTGACCCCAAGCGCACCCAACTGGGCCAGCCGCCAGCACCCGGCTTGCTGCCGCACAAGGCCGACCTGGAAAAGCTGTTCGGCGAACTGGGCCACACCCCGGACGCCACTTACGTCGTCTATGACGACGAAGGCGGCGGCTGGGCCGGGCGGTTCATCTGGTTGCTCGACGTGATCGGCCACCAGAAGTACCACTACCTGGATGGCGGCCTGCTGGCCTGGCTGGACGAAAAACACCCGGTATCCACCGAAGTGCCCGCCCCGGTTGGCGGCCCGGTCAGCCTCACGCTGCACGACGGCCCCACCGCCACCCGCGAATACCTGCAAAGCCGTCTCGGCGCCGCCGACCTGGGGATCTGGGACGCACGCGGCCCGCTGGAATATTCCGGCGAGAAAGTGCTCGCCGCCAAGGGTGGTCACATCCCCGGCGCCGTCAACTTCGAATGGACTGCCGGTATGGACAAGGCGCGCAACCTGCGTATCCGCCGCGACATGCCGCAGATCCTCGAAGACCTCGGGCTGACCCGCGACAAAGAAATCATCACCCACTGCCAGACTCACCACCGCTCTGGCTTCACCTACCTGGTGGCCAAGGCGCTCGGTTATCCGCGAGTCAAAGGTTATGCCGGTTCCTGGGGCGAATGGGGCAACCACCCCGACACCCCCGTCGAGATTTAAGGTTTAAGGACAGTTATGAAAAAGCAGTTGTTTATCCTCAGCCAGTACTTGCTGCCGCACCACTTGCTGTCGCGCCTGGCCGGCTGCATTGCCGAGTGCCGCGTGCGCTGGTTCAAGAATGCCTTCACGGCGTGGTTCGCCAAGCGCTATCAAGTGGACATGTCCCAGGCGCTGGTCGAAGACCTCACCGCCTACGAGCACTTCAATGCCTTCTTTACCCGCGCCCTGAAAGACGGCGCCCGCCCGCTGGATGAAACTCCAGGCGCGGTGCTGAGCCCAGCCGACGGCGCGGTCAGCCAGCTTGGCCCGATTGAACACGGTCGTGTGTTCCAGGCCAAAGGCCATAGCTTTAGCGTGCTGGAATTGCTCGGTGGTGATGCGGCGTTGGCTGCACCGTTCATGGGCGGTGATTTCGCCACTATTTACCTGTCGCCGAAGGATTACCACCGCGTACACATGCCTTTGGCCGGTACGCTGCGTGAGATGGTCTACGTGCCGGGCCGGATTTTCTCGGTCAACCAGACCACCGCCGAAAACGTGCCGGAACTGTTTGCGCGCAACGAGCGTGTTGTCTGCCTGTTCGACACCGAACGCGGCCCGATGGCTGTGGTGTTGGTGGGCGCGATGATTGTGGCGTCGATTGAAACCGTATGGGCCGGGCTGGTCACGCCGCCGAAACGCGAGCTGAAAACCTTCCGCTACGACGAAGCCGCACGCGCGCCGATTCACTTGGAGAAAGGTGCTGAACTGGGCCGCTTCAAGCTGGGTTCGACCGCCATCGTGCTGTTCGGGCCGGATCAGGTGAAGTGGGCAGAGGAGTTGGTGGCGGGTACGCCGGTGCAGATGGGCCAGGGTATCGCACTGCCGAAAGCCTGATTTGAAGCTGATGCAAATCAAATGTGGGAGCCGGGCTTGCCCGCGATAGCGGCGTATCAGTCAATACTTCAATGACTGAACTACCGCTATCGCGGGCAAGCCCGGCTCCCACAGTTACTGCAATCTTGCAGTTAGATCGGGTTACAGCTGCCCGTCGCGATCGCGAAAGCCCAACAGATACAACACACCATCCAGCCCCAGCGTCGAAATCGCCTGCTTGGCCGATTGCTTGACCAGCGGCTTGGCACGGAACGCCACACCCAACCCGGCAATCGCCAGCATCGGCAAGTCATTGGCGCCGTCGCCGACCGCAATGGTCTGCTCCAGACGCAAACCTTCCTTGTAGGCCAATTCCTTCAGCAAGTCCGCCTTGCGCTGTGCGTCGACAATCGGCTCGACCGCCACGCCGGTCACTTTGCCATCCACCACTTCCAGCTCGTTGGCAAATACATAGTCAATGCCCAGCTTGGCCTGCAATTGCTTGGCGAAGTAGGTGAAACCGCCCGAGAGAATTGCAGTCTTGTAGCCCAGGCGCTTGAGTTCGGCAAACAAGGTTTCGGCGCCTTCGGTCAGGCGCAGCGAAGCACCGATCGAATCCAACACGCTTACGTCCAAGCCCTTGAGCAGCGCCAGGCGCTCCTTGAAGCTGGCGCGAAAATCCAGTTCACCGGCCATGGCGCGCTCGGTGATTTCGGACACTTGCTCACCCACGCCCGCGGCCTTGGCCAGCTCGTCGATGACTTCGGCTTCGATCAGCGTGGAATCCATATCGAACACCGCCAGGCGGCGGTTACGACGGAACAGCGAATCTTCCTGGAAGGCGATGTCGACATTCAGTTCCTGGGCCACGCTGAGGAATTCGGCGCGCAAGGCTTGCGGGTCGGCCGGCTCGCCGCGCACGGAGAACTCGATGCAGCCCTTGCCTTTGTCGGCCGGCGTGTCCAACGGCATACGACCCGACAGACGGTCGATGTGATCGATATTCAAACCATATTGAGCGGTGATCGAGCTGACACGCTGCAATTGTTCGGCGGTTACTTTGCGGGTCAGCAGGGTCACGATGTGGCGCTTTTTACCCTGGCCTTCGACCCAATGCTGGTAATCGGCTTCGGAAACCGGGGTGAAACGCACCTGCTGATCAAGCTTATACGCCGTAAACAGGATGTCTTTGAGCACCGACGAGGCCTGCTCGGTGCTGGGGATTTCCACCAGGATGCCGAACGACAGCGTGTCGTGGATCACCGCTTGGCCGATGTCGAGAATGTTCACACCACCCTGGGCCAGAACACCGGTAATGGCTGCGGTGAGACCCGGGCGGTCTTCGCCGGTGATGTTTATCAGGACAATTTCGCGCAAAGCGCACCCCCAGGCTGGAAAAAAACCGCATTCTACCCACTTTCAGTGACCATCGGGCACAGCGAGCGCTTTGCCGGTTCTAGGCCTGTCGCTATACTGCGCGTCAACTTCACGGACCAAGAGCCGAGCGCAAGTGAACCGGCCCACGCCAGTAAAAACCGATAACTTCTTCCTGCTGATCTTCCGGGCACTGCGCCACCGCCGTGTACCGATCGCATTACGCATCGCCAGCCATAACGTGATCCTGGTCGCTCTGGCCTTGGTGATCTACGCCTGCGTGATGGGTTTGCAGTTCAAGCAGGCCATGCACGAGCAAGCCGACGCCCTGGGCGAGAGCCTGACGACCCAGACCGCCACTTCGGCGACTGAGTTGCTGGTGTCCAACGACATCCTCAGCCTCAACGTGCTGCTCAATAACCTGACCAAGAACCCGCTGGTGGCCCACGCC
Organism: Pseudomonas sp. WS 5532; assembly: GCF_012985445.1. Taxonomy (NCBI): domain Bacteria; kingdom Pseudomonadati; phylum Pseudomonadota; class Gammaproteobacteria; order Pseudomonadales; family Pseudomonadaceae; genus Pseudomonas; species Pseudomonas sp. WS 5532. Next base: position 212,910 of record NZ_JAAQWK010000010.1, on the reverse strand, counting down.
GCCATCTACAGCGTGGACAACCGGATCATGGCCGAAGCCGGGCAGCGCCCGAAAAACGGCCTGCTGGGTGAAGCCGAAGGTCTGTATTCGAGCAATATTACGTTTCAGGATGTGAAGGCCGGGCAACTGCGCATCAGCCTCGACATGCAGCAATTCCAGCAGCCGATGACCATCAGCCTGCAAAGCATGGGCATCCTCAGCGCGATCCTGCTGGCACTGGCCCTGGCCCTGAGCTTGCGCCTGGGTCGGCATATCTCCACGCCGCTGATGCAACTGCGCATCTGGCTGCGCGATATCGACGAACACACCCCGGCCACCGACCGCCAGGACGAAATCGGCGACCTCGCCCGCCAGCTTCACGCCAGCTTCGCTCCCGAGCCGGTGGTGCCTGAGGTTGAACCCGAGCCTGAGTACGACGACACCGACTACGACGACGAGCCCGAGTTTGAAGTGCGCAACCTGCGTGACCCAGGCTTTGACGAAAGCGCGCCGGTGGCCGCCCTCAAGCCTGCGCCACGCCAGGTGATCAAGGCCGAAGAGGACGAACTGGACGATGAAGACCCGTTCGCCGACCTGCGCGACACCTCGGCCGCCGCACCCGTTGTGGCCTCGCAACCTGCGCCGGTAAAAAATACCGAGCCGCAGCACAGCGCCGTACTGGCTGTGCAACTGGGTGCCCAGGACCAACTGCGTCGCCTGCCCCGTGCGCGCCTCACCGAATTGCTGGAGCGCTACCGCGACTGCCTCGACCAGGCTGCGTCGCTCTATCAGAGCGAGCTGCACACCCTGAACGACGGCAGCACGTTGATGCTGTTCCACAGCGAAGACAGCGGCGAAGACTACCTGACCAATGCCATCTGCTGCGGCGAGCTGCTGCGCGCCCTCGGCCATGCCTTGCAGATTGAAGTGGCCGACAGCGGCATTACCTTGCAGCTGCAACTTGGCCTGACCGTCGGAGACGATCTGTTCGGCATGAGCCAGATCGACCTGCTGCTTACCGAGATCGCCCAGGATGCGCTGGCCTTGTCCCAACACAGCCGCAACCTGCTGCTGGTGGAGCGCAAGATCAGTGAAGATGCGCTGATCCGCCAGCGCGCACGTATCCGCCCGATTGCCAGCCCTGAAGGCGCAAGCTGTGTGGAGCGGCTGATGGAGCCGTACCCGTCGATGCTGGAACGCCAGCTGGCGCGCATGCATGAGACCCGTACAAAGCCCTGATGGCTGATCGTTCCCACGCTCCGCGTGGGAATGCATTCCGTGACGCTCTGCGTCACTGCTGCGCAACGGGACGCGGAGCGTCCCAAGAGGCATTCCCACGCGGAGCGTGGGAACGATCAACAACAAAAAGGCCCGCTGAGTAAGCGGGCCTTTTGTTTGGGCGCGATTCAGATCAGAACCTGAACACTTCCATATCCGTGCGAATCGGCGTGGCCATCGGCATCTTAGGCTTCTGCGGAGCTGACGGTTTGGCCTGGGACGGCGCTTGCTTGCGCGGCGCCTCGGCCACTGGCGGCTGGTTGGCCAATGGCTTGAGCGCCACCGACAACTGTTGCGCCAGATGCTGCAACAACACGCCCTGGGCCTGGACCTGGGACGCGGTGGTGCCGGTATGTTCTTCCTGCAGGTGCACGATGCGGTTATCGCGCACCTGGCCACGGCGGTCGATCAAGCGCCATTGGGCGTCAAGAATCGCCGGCTGCGAAGCACCCGAGTCAAGCCGCGTGATGGTTAGCAATACCTGCACGTCCGGGGTAAAACCCGCCGGCCCAGGCGCAAGCACCACACGCTGACTGTCGAGATGGCCAGCCACCTGACGCAACATCAGCTGGTTGATATCGGACGACAAACTACCCGCCCAACGACCATCGGTGGAACCTTGCAGGCTGCCGTCGTTCTGACGTTGAAGCAGGGTTTCGCGTTGCAGGTAATCAGCAACAACGACCGGGCCAAGCAAAACGGCCATGCCTGCGGTTTGCGCAGGCTGAGCCGGACTTCCGCTGTCCAGCTGGTACAGCGACACCGGTTGGTGTGTGCTGCAACCCGCCAGCCCCAAAAGGCCAGCGAGCATCAAAAATAAAGGAAGGCGTGGAGCAGTCATCATCCCATCCAGGTGGCTGCCACAAGGCGAACCACAATGTAATACTAAAAATAACCTAAACACGCTCGGCCACGCCGGCGCTGGAAAGGCCATATCATCCGTGAATATGCGCCCTGACTCCAGCGCGAAAGCGCCGATCTACGCGTTAAATCGTAGATCGAGCCCTCTAATCCGCCTTAAACAGGCGTTTCCACCAGCAAAGCATCCACGCGCTGGAAGCCACGCGGCAGTTTATTACCCCGTCGGCCACGCTCACCCTTGTAGTGTTCAAGGTCGTCGGGGCGCAGTGACAGCGTGCGCTTGCCAGCCTGGAGCACCAGGGTAGAGCCTTCCGGGATCACGGCGATGTCGGTCACGTACTCTTCGCGACTGGCCACGCGCTCCCCGGGAATCCCGATAATCTTGTTGCCCTTGCCTTTACCCAACTGCGGCAAATCGCTGATCTTGAACACCAGCAAACGCCCTTCGGTGGTCACCGATGCCAGCCAATTGCTCTCGCGGTCTTCCACGGTACGCGGCAGGATCACCTTGGCGTTGTTCGGCAAGCTCAACAACGCTTTGCCCGCCTTGTTCTTGGCCTGCAGGTCTTCACCCTTGACCACAAAACCGTAACCCGCGTCGGAGGCGATCACATACAGTGAATCGTCGTCCGGCAGCAGCACGCACTCGAAATTCGCCCCCGGTGGCGGCGTCAGGCGCCCGGTCAGCGGCTCGCCCTGCCCACGTGCCGATGGCAAGGTGTGCGCGGGCACCGAATAGCTGCGCCCGGTGGAGTCGATAAACACCGCAAACTGGTTGGAACGCCCGGCCGCAGCGGTCTTGAAACCATCGCCAGCCTTGTACGAGAGGCCGGTGGCGTCAATATCATGCCCTTTGGCGGAACGAACCCAACCCTTTTCCGACAGAACGACGGTAATTTTCTCGTTAGGCAACAGTTCGGTTTCTGTCAGGGCCTTCGCTTCTGCGCGCTCGACGATTGGCGAGCGGCGATCATCGCCATAGGTTTCGGCGTCTTTGATCAGTTCGCTGCGCACCAGCTTCTTGAGCTTGGTTTCGCTACCCAACAGGGCTTGCAGCTTGGCTTGCTCCTTGAGCAGCGCGTCTTGCTCGTCGCGCAACTTCATCTCTTCGAGCCGCGCCAACTGACGCAAGCGGGTGTCGAGGATGTAGTCGGCCTGGATCTCGCTCAGTTCGAAACGCGCGATCAGCTCGGCTTTCGGGTGCTCGGCGGTGCGGATGATGTGGATCACTTCATCCAGGTTGAGGTAAGCGATCAGCAAACCATCCAACAGGTGCAGGCGGCGCTCAACCTTGTCGAGACGAAATTGCAGGCGGCGGCGCACGGTCTGTACGCGGAACTCCAGCCATTCCACCAGCAGGTTGCGCAGGTTTTTCAGCTGTGGCTTGCCGTCCAGGCCGATGATGTTGACGTTGACCCGGTAGCTGGACTCAAGGTCGGTGCTGGCGAACAGATGCTGCATCAGCACTTCGTGGTCGACCCGGCTGTTGGTCGGGATGATCACGATGCGGCAGGGGTTTTCGTGGTCGGACTCGTCACGCAAGTCAGCCACTTGCGGCAATTTCGACGGTTTGGCCTGCATCAGCGCGGCAATCTGCTCCAGCACCTTGGCACCGGACACCTGGTGCGGCAGTGCGGTGACAATAATGTCGCCGTCTTCAATGTGGTAAACCGCGCGCATGCGCACCGAGCCCTTGCCGGTCTCGTACATCTTCAGCAGGTCGGCACGCGGCGTGATGATTTCCGCTTCGGTCGGGTAATCCGGGCCTTGAATATGCTCGCAGAGCTGCTCGACCGTAGCTTTTGGCTCATCAAGCAAACGCACGCAGGCAGTCGCGACTTCGCGCAGGTTGTGCGGCGGCACATCAGTGGCCATGCCGACCGCGATGCCGGTGGTGCCATTGAGCAGGATATTCGGCAAACGCGCCGGCAACACCAGCGGTTCGTCCAGGGTGCCGTCGAAGTTAGGCCCCCAGTTCGCGGTGCCCTGGCCCAACTCGCTCAGCAGCACTTCCGAGTAACGCGACAGACGCGCCTCGGTGTACCGCATGGCGGCGAAGGACTTGGGATCATCCGGCGCACCCCAGTTACCCTGGCCGTCCACCAAGGTGTAGCGGTAGCTGAACGGCTGGGCCATCAGCACCATGGCTTCGTAGCAGGCCGAGTCGCCGTGGGGGTGGAACTTACCGAGCACGTCACCGACGGTACGCGCCGATTTCTTGTGCTTGGAATCTGCGTCCAGGCCCAACTCACTCATGGCGTAGATAATGCGCCGCTGTACGGGCTTAAGGCCGTCGCCGATATGCGGCAAGGCACGGTCCATGATCACGTACATGGAGTAGTTGAGGTAGGCATTTTCGGTGAAGTCAGCCAGCGATCGGCGTTCTACGCCATCTAAGCTGTCTGCGAGGATGTCACTCATGCGGGCCTCATCATTGTTTGGTCTGGCGCAGCAGCATGGTGCCGCTGCGCTGGGTAAATTCAAGTTGTTTCAATGCACTCATGCCCAACAGTACCTGCTCACCGCCCAAGCCCGGCGCTACCAGCGCGCGGACGTCCTGCAGGACAATATCGCCCAGCTTCAGGCGATCAAGGCTGGTGCGGTAGCCCTGGCTACGCCCATTGGCGGTGCTCAAGGTCACGGGCAGGCCGCGCTTGAGCCCGAGGCGGTCGGCCAATTCGGCCGGCACCGCCACATCGGTCGCGCCGGTGTCGAGCATAAACTCCACCGGCGATCCGTTGATCTGGCCGCTGGCGACAAAATGCCCTTGGCCGTTGCCCAGCAATTTTACTTCGATGTAACCCTCATGCTGCTCTGAGGTCACCACCGCATTGGGGTTTTCCTGACGCGCTTCCCACTGCCCAAAAAAACGCGTGGCCAAAAACAGCCCGGCGCCCCATGCCACGAACATCAGTACACGTCCGGCACGTTTGCCGGGCGGCGCTGCCGTCATGGTTGGGCGCCCCAGCCACCGGCCGGCGCGGCAAAACGATAGACCACCGGGCGTTTTTCACCGTCGGCACGCGGGCCAAAATTATTGTCGATACCCAACCACACACCTTCGGCATCCACCACCAGGGCTTCGGCCAAGCCATAAGGCTGGGCATAACGCCGGTTCGGTGTCAGGGTTTCGTCGGCAAACGACCAGCACAGCTCGACTTTGGCCGTGACCGCATCGCGCCGGCAAATCTGGAACGCATTGCGCTCCAGGGTAAACAGCTTGCCGTTGAACAGCGCCAGGTCGGCAAAGTCCTTGGACACCGCCTTGGCGTTGGTGAACTGTGCCGGTTGCACTTCCTGGCCGGCCTCGCTCAGCAACACACAGGGCCCATCGCAATCCCACACGCTCTGGCCACGCTTGATCGAGATCAACCCTCGTCGCTCTCGCTCGGCGGCCAGCCAGATCTGATTGCCTTCGGGGTTGATCGCCAAACCTTCGAACAAGGCATTGAAGTGCAGCAACATCCCACTGGCCCGCGCTTCGCGGACCATGCCCGGAGCAATCTTCAACCATTGCGGCGCACCGTTCACCGGCACTTGCAGCACCGCCGCATGGGCTTCACTGACAATGTAGCGGTTGCCGGCGGCGTCACAGGTGATGCCTTCAAAATCCAGGTCGCCGCCACGAATGAACGACGCAGCCTTGGTGCGCGAACGCAAACCCCAAGGCAGGCCGGACTCGGGCACCGGCGGCACCTCGATCTTCACGGTTTCGGCCTTCCAGGTCGGCGCGCTGATATCGAGGCGATAGATCTGGTCGTCATCACGGTCGGAAACCGTCCACAGGTCCTGGCCACACAGCGCCAGGCCCGACAGGTTGCCACCGCGCATGCCGTCCACCGGGTGTTCGGAGACTAATTTAAGCTCAGCCACGGGCGCGGCCACCGCTTGGGTGGCCGCCAACCCGCTCAACATCAGGATCGCCAGGGCGAAGCCTGTGCGCATCAGCCCAGTACCTCGGCCAGGTTACCCTTGGACTCCAGCCAGGCTTTGCGGTCCGGCGCACGCTTCTTCGCCAGCAGCATGTCCATCATTTCCGACGTGCCGGCGAAGTCTTCCAGGGTCAACTGCACCAGGCGCCGCGTGTTCGGGTCCATGGTGGTTTCGCGCAGCTGCGGCGGGTTCATCTCACCCAGGCCTTTAAATCGCGTGACCTGTGGCTTGCCGCGTTTCTTCTCGGCCACCAGGCGGTCGAGGATGCCATCGCGCTCAGCTTCGTCCAGGGCGTAGAAAATCTCTTTGCCCAGGTCGATACGGTACAACGGCGGCATGGCGACGTAGACGTGGCCGGCATCCACCAACGGGCGGAAGTGCTGCACAAACAGCGCACACAGCAAGGTGGCGATGTGCAAACCGTCGGAGTCGGCGTCGGCAAGGATGCAGATCTTGCCGTAGCGCAGCTGGCTCATGTCCGCCGCGCCCGGGTCTACACCAATCGCAACGGCGATGTTGTGCACTTCCTGGCTGGCCAGGACTTCGCTGCCGTCGACTTCCCAGGTGTTGAGGATCTTGCCGCGCAACGGCAGGATCGCCTGGAATTCCTTGTCTCGCGCTTGCTTGGCGGAACCGCCGGCGGAGTCACCTTCGACCAGGAACAGCTCGGAGCGCATCGGGTCTTGCCCGGCGCAATCGGCCAATTTGCCTGGGAGTGCCGGGCCTTGGGTGATGCGCTTGCGCTCGACTTTCTTGCTGGCCTTCAGGCGACGACCGGCGTTGTTGATCGCCAGCTCCGCCAGGGCCAGGCCCAGTTCCGGGTGCTCGTTGAGCCATAGGCTGAACGCGTCCTTGACCACACCGGAGACAAACGCCGCCGCCTCGCGGGACGACAAACGCTCTTTGGTCTGGCCGGAGAACTGCGGCTCCTGCATCTTCATCGACAGCACGAACGCGATGCGCTCCCACACGTCTTCCGGCGCCAGCTTCACACCGCGCGGCAACAGGCTGCGGTATTCGCAGAACTCGCGCATGGCGTCCAGCAAACCCTGGCGCAAACCGTTGACGTGGGTGCCGCCCTGGGCGGTGGGGATCAGGTTGACGTAGCTTTCCTGCACGCTGTCGCCACCTTCGGGCAACCACAGCAGCGCCCAGTCGACGGCTTCCTTATTCCCCGCCAGGCTGCCGCAGAACGGCTCGTTAGGCAGGCGTTCAAAGTCGCTGACCGAGTCTTCCAGGTAGGAGCGCAGGCCATCTTCGTAGTGCCATTCGACCTTTTCGCCGGTGCCTTTGTCTTCAAAGCTGACCAGCAGGCCCGGGCACAATACCGCCTTGGCCTTGAGTACATGCTTGAGGCGGCTGATGGAGAATTTTGGCGAATCGAAGTATTTCGGGTCCGGCGCGAAGTACACGCTGGTGCCGGTGTTGCGCTTGCCAACGGTACCGACGACCTCCAGGTCGGTGGCTTTGTAGCCATCGGCAAAGGTCATCTGATACTCGTTGCCGTCGCGCTTGACCTTGACCCGCACCAGGGTCGACAGGGCGTTGACCACGGAAATACCCACACCGTGCAAGCCACCGGAGAACTGGTAGTTCTTGTTGGAAAACTTGCCGCCCGCATGGAGCTTGGTAAGGATCAGCTCGACGCCCGACACACCCTCTTCCGGGTGAATGTCCACCGGCATGCCGCGACCATCGTCGGACACTTCCAGGGAATGGTCGGCGTGGAGGATGACTTGTACCGACTTGGCATGCCCGGCCAAGGCTTCGTCGACGCTGTTGTCGATGACTTCCTGGGCAAGGTGGTTCGGCCGACTGGTGTCGGTGTACATGCCGGGGCGTTTGCGCACCGGGTCGAGGCCCGAGAGGACTTCGATGGCGTCGGCGTTATAAGAGCTAGCGCTGGGAGTGGCCATGGGGTCTCGTCGTGAGTCGTTCGATTAAAAAGTGCCCCTGGACTTTACAGTGCTGCAAAGTCGAAGGATTGATACTGATCTGCGCCAATGCCGGCAAAACTCAACATGGCCGGCAATTGCTGGGCGAACCCCTGGTAACCATGGTCGCCACCGGCCTGGATGCGCAAGGCACAGGCCCGGTAATACTGCTGGGCGAGGCGATAATCCAGGGTTTCATCCCCGGTCTGCAACCACACTTGATAACGCGCGGCATCCTGGGGCGCCGGCACTTCCAGTTCGGCCAGGGCCGTGACGTGGTCGTGGGTCAGCTCCCAGGTTTCATCGGTGTAGAGGTTCTTCTGGGTGCCCAGGTAACCGTCAAACATCCGATGCGGGCTGACCGCCGGGTTCACCAGCAGCGCCTTGAGGCCATGGCGTTCGGCAAGATGGGTTGCATAGTAGCCGCCGAGTGAGCTTCCCACCAGCAGCGGCCGCCCCAGTTCCGCAATGGCCTCTTCCAATTGAGGAATCGCCTGACGCGGGTGGTGATGCAGGGCCGGCACACGCAATTGGTCGCTCAACCCGAGGCTGTCCATCACGGTGCTCAACTGGGTGGCCTTGTTGGACGCAGGCGCGCTGTTGAAACCGTGGATATATAGAATCGACGCGGACATGCCGGGCTCTCCGTGCATCAGCCAAAGAGGCGCAGTTTACAGGGAATACAGGCAGAAGCGGATCGAATGTGGGAGCTGGCTTGCCTGCGATGGCGGCGGATCAGTTAGCTATTGATTAACTGGCCCAGCGCTATCGCAGGCAAGCCAGCTCCCACATTTTGATCAGTGTTTGCAGGGTTTAATAGCCGTTGCTGCCGTAATCGACGGTAAATTCGAATCCTTTTATTCGCTCCACGCCCGTCTCCAACCGTCCGTCGGCATGCAATCGCAGCCAGCGATACCCCGGCGCCTGCTCGCTGACCTTGAAGTCCTCGCTGCCCGGCGCGAACTGGATACAGGTGGACGGCGACGCCAGCAGGCGCACGTCGTTGCGCTCGCGGTCGATTTCCTGGTGCACATGGCCCCACAGCACCGCTTTTACCTGTGGGAAACGGTCGAGTACGGCAAACAGGGCTTCAGGGTTGCGCAGGCCGATGGGCTCCATCCACGCACAACCGATGGACACCGGATGATGGTGAAAACACACCAGATGATGACGGTTTGGCGCCTCACTCAGGGCTTGGGCGAGCAATTGCAATTGCGAATCCTGCAAATAACCGGGGACCGAGCCCGGAACCGCCGAATCCAGCAGGGTGACGCGCCAATTGCCGATATCGACCACCGGCTCGAGCAAATCGCTGTGCACCGCCGCGTGGGCCATGATCTGCGGCTCGTCGTGGTTGCCAGGAATCCAGCGCGCCGGCGCGTCGATCTGCCGAGTCAGGTCGCGAAATAGCTGGTAAGACTCAAGCGTGCCGTCCTGGGACAAGTCTCCCGTGGCCAGCACCAAATCGATCTGCGGCTGTTGCTCGCGCACCAAACCAATCACCCGCTGCAGGCTGTCGCGGGTGTTCATGCCCAGCAGCGAACCGTCGGCCTCGGCAAACAGGTGGCTGTCGGACAACTGCACCAGCAGCACCGACGCATCAGGGTTCACAGCGGATACGCTCGGCAAGGCGCTCTCCCAAGGCAATCACAGGAATGGATAGGTAGCGCGATTATGCTGGGGCAGGACACAAAGAGGAAAGACGCAGTTCACATCTAGCGCACGACTTCGAATTCATGGCCCAGGGCCAGGCAGTGACTCAACCATTCGCCGAGGAACACATTGAGTTGTGCTTTCTCATCGGGCTGGTGCATGAACACATTCGGATAAGGATAGATGCTGCGAAAGCGTCGCGCGTGTTCTGCGCTGATGACTTCGGCCATGCGCGCATCGTGATACACCTGAACCTCCAGCTGCGGCACCGGCAGCCAGGGCAGGCTGTGCTCCTGGCGCACCCGCAGGGTGGTGGTGTACGGGCAGTTGACGATGACCTCAAGGGTCAGCACGCCCAGCATCTGGTCGCCATGGGTCACGGCAATACGCCGCGCCTCGGGGGCGTGACGCATGTCGGGGAGCAGGCGCATCAGCCGCGCATAATTGGCCTCGCAGGCGGCTTGCAGCCCGATCAGGTCAACCCGGTATCGTTCCCGTGCCTTTACTGCCATAACCCCCTCACTTCCGCGCGATTAAGCGCAAGCCATTGCAGGGCGATAATGCTGGCTGCGTTGGAAATTTTGCCGTCACGCACCGCTTGCAGGGCATCTTCAAAGGCCCAGGGGGTGACGCGGATATCTTCTGCTTCTTCTTCCAGTCCATGGACGCCACCTGCACCTGAGCTGTCGCAACGACCGAGGTACAAGTGCACGAATTCGGTACTGCCACCGGGCGACGGGAAATATTTGGTGATCGGCCACAGCGCAGAGAACGTAAGGCCAGCTTCCTCCTCGGCTTCGCGGTGTGCAACCTCCTCCGGTTGTTCATCCTTATCAATCAGCCCCGCGACCATTTCCACCAGCCACGGGTTGCCGGTACGGCCCATGGCGCCGATACGGAACTGCTCGATCAACACCACTTCATCGCGCTGCGGGTCGTAGGGCAGCACGCACACCGCATCATGACGCACAAAGACTTCACGATTGATCACCCGGCTCATGCCGCCATCGAACTTCTCGTGGCGCAGTTGCACGCGATCAAGCTGGTAAAAGCCCTTATAGGCATTGTCGCGCTGAACGATCTCGATGGTGTTCGGCGTCGATTTGGCAATGTCCGTCATATCCTTCCTCGTTACGCAGGTGCAATTCGCGCCATCCTAACGCGCCCATGGCCCTTGATGCAGCCCCTTTCCGGTTGCCGGGATAGACGGCGGACGTCACACTCACTCTAATCAGCTTAGTGGCGAACTGACGGCTTTGTTCGCAGTCGAAGCGCTACTCTTTTTCGCTTTCCATCGATTTCCGAAGGACGCACATGTCGCTTTTAAAAATCGCCTCCGTGGCCTGTATTGCCTTGACTCTGGGCGCTTGCCAGAGCCTGTTCCAGCCCAGCTACCTCAAGCCCCTGTACACCAAGCCGGACACTTCCGAACAAATCAAACCCGGCTGCAACAGCCCGGAATGCCCACTGGTGAACATCGACACCGTGCACTTCCCCAGCGAGCCGCAGTTGGACAGCATTGTTGAGCAACGCCTGCTGCAAATGACCCGCACCACGCCCGGCGCCAGCGTGCCGCCGACCCTGAATGCCTACCGCGACAAGTTCCTGCGCGAGTCGCCGAACCGCAACAGCATGTACTTGCAAGCCAAGGTACGTGAGCAGCATGACGGACTGGTGATCGTTGAAGTGTCCAGTTATCTGGATACCGGCACCGCCCACGGCGCGCCCGGCCGCGGTTTCATCAACTATTCACGCCTGCTGCACAAAGAGCTGAGCCTGGCCGACATGCTGCTGCCGGGCCAGGAACAGGCGTTCTGGAACACCGCGAAAGTCGCCCACAACAGCTGGCTGATCAATTCGCAGATGGACCGCGACCCGGAGTTCGTAAAGAGCTGGCCGTTCCAGAAAACCCCGAACGTGGCCCTGACCAGCGCCGGCGTGGTGCTCAAGTACAACGTGAGCACCATCGCCCCTTATGCATTGGGGCTGATCGAAATGACCATCCCCTATGCGCGCCTCACCGGCGTGCTCAAGCCTGAGCTGATGCCTGCGCGCCACTGACCGCACGCCCAAGGATCAGCTGTAACAGCCCTGCCAGCACCAGTGCCGGCAGGGTTGCACCGATATTCGGATACAGGTTGGCCAGCACGTGATAGGTGGCGATGCCACCCAGCCAGGCCACCAGCGCCGGCCAATGCAGGTTGGCAACCGTGCCCTGGCCACGCCGGCGCAGGATAAAGTGATCCACCAGCACCACGCCAAACAGCGGCGCAAACACCGAGCCGATCAGCAGCAGGAAGTTCTGATACTGCGCCAGCGGCGCCAGGCAGGCGATCAAGGTGCAGATCACACCGATGGCCAAGGCCAGGTGCTCGACCTTCAAGCGCAACAGAATCCCGCTGGACACTGCCGCCGAGTGAATATCGGCAAAGGCGTTTTCCGACTCGTCCAACAGGATCAGCAGCAACGGAATGCCCAAGCCAGCACCGGCCAGCGCCAGCAACAGCGCATTCACTTCACCACTGGGCGCAAATGCCAGGGTATAGGCCACGCCCAGGCTCATCAGCCAGAAGTTACCGATAAAGAAGCCCAACGCCGTACCGCCGAACACGCTTTTGGCGCGCTGGCCGAAGCGTGAGTAGTCGGCGATAAGCGGCAACCACGACAGCGGCATGGCGATGGCAATATCAAAGCCCACCGCAAACGGCATCGAGCCGTCACCGGACTTGGCCCACAACGCCGTGAGGTCAGCCTTGGCGAACAGGTTCCAGGTCAGCCACAGGCAGGCGGCGAGCAGCAGCCAGATGCCCCATTTACGCAGGATCTGGCGCACGAATGTCAGCGGCCCGCTGACCGCCAGCAACGTCGCCAAGCCACCGAAAAACAGGGTCCACAGCAATGGGCTGGCGAGCAGGCTGCCCTCGCTGAACGCGCGGGTGCCCAGCAAGCTGGCGGCGTCGCGCATCACGATGATCTCGAACGAGCCCCAGCCGACCAGCTGTAAAAGGTTCAGCAGTGCCGGCAGGCTCGCGCCCTTGGCGCCGAGGCTGAGTTTGAGCGCGGCCATGGCGGACAGGCCGGTGTCGCTGCCGATCACACCGACGGCGGCCAGCAGCAACACGCCGACCAGCGTGCCGAGAAAAATCGCCAGCAACGAGCCGGACAAGCCCAGGCCCGGCGCGAGCAAGGCGCCGGTTTGCAGGACCATCAGGCCGATGCCAAGGGAGAACCACAGGGAGAACAGGTCGCGGGCGCCGAACACGCGTTTGTCGGCGGGGACCGCGATGTCCGGAGAGTAAGTACTCGGTTGAATGCTCAAGGGTGTTATCTCTGAGGGACATGATCGTTCCCACGCTCTGCGTGGGAATGCCGCTAAGGACGCTCTGCGTCCGCCTTTGTGACGCAGAGCGTCACGGGATGCATTCCCACGCTGAGCGTGGGAACGATCGTGGATGTCAGACCTTCTTGTACAGCTGACTGCCTTCCTGCTTGAACCGTTCCGCCTGCTCGGCCAAGCCCTTGGCCACGTCCACGTCCACCGCTTCAATGCGCTGGTTGGCGGCGTACTCGCGTACTTCCTGGGTAATTTTCATCGAGCAGAATTTCGGCCCGCACATCGAACAGAAGTGCGCGACCTTGGCCGAGTCCTTCGGCAAGGTTTCATCGTGATACGAACGCGCGGTGTCAGGGTCCAGGCCGAGGTTGAACTGGTCTTCCCAGCGGAACTCGAAGCGCGCCTTGCTCAAGGCGTTGTCACGAATCTGCGCGCCCGGATGCCCCTTGGCCAAGTCCGCAGCGTGCGCGGCGATCTTGTAGGTGATGATCCCGGTCTTCACGTCATCCTTGTTCGGCAAACCCAAGTGTTCCTTGGGCGTGACATAGCAGAGCATGGCGCAACCGAACCAGCCGATCATCGCCGCACCGATACCCGAGGTGATGTGGTCGTAGCCCGGTGCGATGTCGGTGGTCAGCGGGCCGAGGGTGTAGAACGGCGCCTCGTCGCAGCATTCGAGCTGCTTGTCCATGTTCTCCTTGATCAACTGCATCGGCACGTGGCCCGGGCCTTCGATCATGGTTTGCACGTCGTGCTTCCAGGCGATTTTGGTCAGCTCGCCGAGGGTTTCCAGTTCGCCGAATTGCGCAGCATCGTTGGCGTCGGCAATCGAGCCTGGGCGCAAGCCGTCGCCAAGGGAGAAGCTGACGTCATAGGCCTTCATGATTTCGCAGATTTCGTCGAAATGCGTGTAGGTAAAGTTCTCTTTGTGGTGCGCCAGGCACCACTTGGCCATGATCGAACCGCCACGGGACACGATGCCGGTCACGCGTTTGGCAGTCAGCGGCACATAGCGCAGCAGCACGCCTGCGTGGATGGTGAAGTAGTCGACGCCCTGCTCGGCCTGTTCGATCAGGGTGTCGCGGAACAGCTCCCACGTCAGGTCTTCGGCGGCGCCGCCGACTTTTTCCAAGGCTTGATAGATCGGAACGGTGCCAATCGGCACCGGCGAGTTGCGGATGATCCACTCGCGGGTTTCGTGGATGTGCTTGCCAGTGGACAGGTCCATCACCGTGTCCGAACCCCAGCGAATGCCCCAGGTCAATTTCGCCACTTCTTCTTCAATGGACGAACCCAACGCACTGTTGCCGATATTGCCGTTGATCTTCACCAGGAAGTTACGGCCGATGATCATTGGCTCCAGTTCGGTGTGGTTGATGTTGGCCGGGATAATCGCGCGGCCACGGGCGATTTCTTCGCGCACAAACTCAGGCGTGATGATTTTCGGCACGCTGGCGCCGAAGCTGTGACCGGCGTGCTGCTGGTCGAGCAGGCCACTGGCACGGGCTTCTTCAAGCTTCATGTTTTCGCGGATGGCGACGTATTCCATCTCGGCGGTAATGATGCCTTTGCGCGCGTAGTGCATCTGCGTGACGTTGGCACCTGCCTTGGCGCGGCGCGGGTTCTTCACGTGGGCAAAGCGCAGTGCGGTGAGCTCAGCATCGCTGAGGCGCTGTTGGCCAAAGTGCGAACTCAGGCCGGACAGGCGCTCGGTGTCGCCACGCACTTCGATCCACGGCGAACGCACATCACCCAGGCCTTTGCGCACGTCAATGATGACGTTGGGGTCGGTGTACGGGCCGGAGGTGTCGTACACCACCACCGGTGCGTTGATTTCACCGCCGAAATCGGTGGGCGTCACGTCCAGGCTGATTTCACGCATAGGCACACGAATGTCCGGGCGAGTGCCTTGCACGTAGATTTTTTGCGAGCGGGTAAACGGCTGCACGGAGCCGGAGTCGACTTTGGCCGATTCACTCAGGTGCACGGTATTTTTTAATTTTTGGCTTTTTAATTCAGTGCTCATCACGGGCTCTCCAACTTATCCAGGCGGTGGATTTTTGTCGGAGCGAACCTGTGACGGATGGACGCACTGAAACCAGTGCTGTGCAAGGCACGAGGGCTGTTCGATTGTCGAACAACATCCCGGACGAAGCACAAGAGGACTCGCCGGGTGACGAGAAATCTTGTTCCCTACGCAGGCGTTAACCTGATCAGGTTCAACGGGATCCGGTATTTACCGATCTCAGCCTTCCAACAAGGCACCCCGACAAGAACGCGGCCAGTCTAGACCATGGTGTGGGCAAATTGCCAATAGCGGTGTATTCAGCGTGATGAATGGCGTGATTGCGGGATTGTTGCGCGGGGTCAGCGCCACTACACTCGGGCGTCGTCACAATGCTTGACGCCAGGAATGGCCAGCCTTAGCCTTGGGCGCTTAATTACAGTCGTAATATTCACACTAGGGATCGCCTCATGCTGCGCAAACTCTCACTGGCTCTTGCCGTGTCTTGTGCGACCAATGGAATGGTCTGGGCAGCTGAAGCGCCCTTGTCCGCCAAAACCGACTTGGTCAGCGTCTACCAGGAAGCGGTGAACAACAACGCCGACCTGGCCGCCGCCCGCGCTCAATATGGCGCGCAAAAAGAAGTGGTGCCCCAGGCTCGCGCCGGTTTGCTGCCGAACCTGTCGGCCGGCGCCGACAGCAATAACGTGCGCACCCAGATCGACCAACCGGCAGCCACCGTCAACCGTGACGCGCACTCCTGGCGTGCAACCTTGAGCCAGCCGCTGTTCCGCGCTGATCGCTGGTTCCAGCTGCAAGCCGCCGAAGCCGTCAACGAACAAGCTTCGCTGCAACTCTCGGCGACTGAACAGAACCTGATCCTGCAAAGCGCCGAAAGCTACTTCGCCGTGCTGCGCGCCCAGGACAACCTGGCGTCGACCAAGGCCGAAGAAAACGCCTTCAAGCGCCAGCTCGACCAGTCCAACGAACGCTTTGATGTAGGCCTGTCGGACAAGACCGACGTGCTGCAATCCCAGGCCAGCTACGACACAGCCCGCGCCAACCGCATCGTCGCCCAACGCCAGGTGGACGACGCCTTTGAGGCGCTGATCACGCTGACCAACCGCCAATACAACGCGATCCAGGGCATCGTGCACACGCTGCCGGTGCTGCCACCGGCGCCGAATGACGCCAAATCCTGGGTCGAAACCGCCGGCCGCCAAAACTTGAACTTGCTGGCCAGCAACTACGCAGTGACCGCTGCCGAAGAAACCCTGCGCCAGCGCAAGGCCGGCCACTTGCCGACCCTCGACGCCGTGGCGCAATACGAAAAAGGCGACAACGACGCGCTGGGTTTCAGCAACCCGAACCAATTGCCCGTGCCGTACGGTGGTGATGTGTCTCAGCGCACCATCGGCCTACGCCTGAATATCCCGATCTACAGCGGCGGTTTGACCAGCTCGCAAGTGCGCGAATCCTATTCACGCCTCGACCAGACGGAACAGCAACGCGAAGGCCTGCGCCGCCAGGTGGTGGAAAACACCCGTAATCTGCACCGCGCGGTGAACACCGATGTGGAACAGGTGCAGGCGCGCCGCCAGTCGATCATCTCCAACCAGAGCGCGGTGGAAGCCACGGAAATCGGCTATCAAGTGGGTACGCGCAATATCGTCGATGTGCTGGATTCACAACGCCAGCTGTACTCGTCGGTGCGCAACTACAACAACAGCCGCTACGACTACATCCTCGACAACCTGCGCTTGAAGCAGGCGGCGGGCACGCTCAGCCCTGGGGATTTGCAGGACCTGACGCGTTACCTCAAGGCTGACTACAACCCGGACAAGGATTTCCTGCCGCCGGATCTGGCCAAGGCCGCCGCCGAGCAGCTCAAAGCCCGCCCGGGCTACTAAACACACCACAAACCAATGTGGGAGCTGGCTTGTGTGGGAGCTGGCTTGCCTGCGATGCAGGCAACTCGGTACATCAGACATGCCCAGTTGATGCTATCGCAGGCAAGCCAGCTCCCACATTTTGGTCCGCGTTGGTTCAGTGATTGAGCAGTTTGTCCAAACCATCCAGTAAGCGTTTCAGCGCACCCTGGTTGGCCTGCATCACCTTCAATCCCGCCTCTGCCATCTTGCGCGCATCCTGCGGCAGTTCGAACAACTGCCGCACGGCTTCTGCCAAGCCTTGCGCATCATCCACCTCACGCAACGCCCCGGCCTCACGCATCATCGCGCTGATTTCGAGGAAGTTGAACAGGTGTGGCCCCATGATCACAGGCTTGGCCAGCGCAGCCGGTTCCAGCGGGTTGTGGCCGCCGGTAGGCACCAGGCTACCGCCGACGAAGGCGCTGTCGGCCAGGGCGTAAAGGAATAGCAGCTCGCCCATGGTGTCACCGAGCAGCACGGAGGTCTGCGCCGTCACCGATTCAGTGCTGGAGCGGCGCACCGTGGCAAAGCCTTGTTGCTCGCACAACTCGAACATCGGCCCGAAGCGCTCCTGATGACGCGGCACCAGAATCAGCAGCGCGTTGGGGTAACTTTCGAGCAGTTGGCGATGGGCGGCCAGCACCACTTCATCCTCGCCTTCGTGGGTGCTGGCGGCGATCCACACCGGGCGCTCGGTGGCGCCCCATTGCTCGCGCAAGGCGGCGGCACGCACCGGCAGTTGCGGATCGATGGTCAGGTCGAACTTGATCGAGCCGGTGACTTCAACGGTTTGTGGTCGTGCGCCCAGGCTCAAAAAACGCTGGGCTTCGGTTTTTGTCTGCACCGCGAACAGGCTCATCTCGGCCAGCATCGGCGCGGTCAGCTTGGCAAAGCGTGCATAACCTTTGGCCGAGCGTGCCGACAGCCGCGCATTGGCCAGCGCTACCGGAATACCACGCTGAGCGCAGGCGTGGATGTGGTTGGGCCACAGCTCGGTTTCCATGATCACGGCGAGCCTGGGCTGCACACGATCAAGAAAGCGCTTGGCGGCGCAAGGCAAGTCATAGGGCAAGTAGCAGTGCTGAATGCGCGGTTCATTGGCGAACAGCGCCTGGATACGCTCCGAGCCGGTGGGCGTCATGCAGGTAACGGTGATCGGCAGCGTCGGGTGGCGCTCCATCAACCCGCGAATCATCGGCGCGGCCGCGATACTTTCGCCTACCGACACCGCATGCACCCAGATCCCGCCCGGCTGCATCACCGGCAGGCCATAGGAAAACCGCTCGCCGATACGTTTTGCATACGCCGGCGCCTTGCGCGCGCGCAGCCACAGACGTAAAGCCACCAACGGCAGCGCTAGGTAAAACAGACAGCTGTAGAGAGTTCTATTCATGGCGGCGGAGTTTATCGGCTTTTTCAGTCGATCGCCTGCAAGCACTCGGCAAATCGCTCGGTCAGGAAGCGTGCGGCCGGGCCCAGGTGCTCGTCGCGGCGCCAGACCAGCTCCACCACCAGCGCCGGCGGCGTCCATTCGCTGTCCAGCTCGACCATCTGCTGTTGATAGGCCGGGTACTGCACGATGTGCCGAGGCAGCCAGGCCCAGCCCAGGCCACTCATCAGCCATTCGGCCAATACGTAGAAGCTGTCGGCACGCCACACCAGGGGGCTCGCGGCTTCACTGCCGGGGTACACGCTGGTCTGGGTCGACATCAGCAGTTGCCGGAACTGCGCCAGGCGCTGGCAAGTCACGTATTTGTCCTGGGCCAGTGGATGATTCACGCCGCACACCGTGACCATTTCCACGCTGCCCACCACCCGCCGCTCAAGCGCTTCGGGGATCTGGTCGTGATAGAACAGCAAACCCAGGTCGGCCTTGCGCTCCACCAGCTTGCGCGCCACATCGCCTTGCGCGGCGCTGGAAAGTTGTACTTCCAGCAGCGGGTATTGCCGGGCCAACGCTTCAAGGCTGTCGAGCACCGGCTGAAATAACATGGCTTCGTCCTGGGCCAGGCGCAGGCAGGCTTCTTCACCACGGGTCAGCGACAACGCCCGACCATTGAGCCGTTCACATTGGCGCAGCACCTCACGCGCTTCTTCCAGCAACACACTGCCGGCTTCAGTCAGACGGGGCTGACGGCCGCTGCTGCGCTCGAACAGGCTAAGCCCAAGGTCCGCTTCCAGCAGGGCAATTGCGTTACTCACCGCCGATTGCGCCTTGCGCTGCCCACGCGCCACCGCCGAAAACGAGCGCTGCTCGGCGACGCTGACAAACAGGCGCATCTGTTCCAGGTTCCATTGCACGCTCATGACTCAACAACCCATCTTTAAATCGGATAGGTAATGACTTTATCTCATCTCGCGAAGGGTTAAAATGCGGACCTAATCAAGCACGTATCACACCGAGGATTCCCCCATGAATGTTGCCTACGTTTACCTGGCCATTGCCATTTGCTCGGAAGTGATCGCGACCGTTTCCATGAAAGCCGTCAAGGGCTTGAGCACGCCGATTCCGCTGTTGCTGATGATTGTGGGGTATGGCGTGGCCTTCTGGATGCTCACGCTGGTGGTGCGCACGGTGCCGGTGGGCATCGCCTATGCGGTCTGGGCCGGACTGGGCATTGTAATGGTCAGTATCGCCGCGCTGTTTATCTACGGACAGAAGCTGGATGTACCGGCAATGCTGGGCATGGGCCTGATTGTGCTGGGTGTGGTGGTGATTCAACTGTTCTCGAAAACCGCCGGGCACTGACCGCCACGCTACAGCCTGTATACTGCGCCTCTTGTCTTGAACACTGAGGTCGCCGATGCCATCCGTTATTTCCACCGACGTTCTGATTGTCGGCGCCGGGGTTGCCGGCCTCTGGCTTAACGCACGCCTGCGCCGCGAGGGGTTTTCCACGGTGGTGGTGGAAAGCGCTACCTTGGGCGGCGGGCAAAGCGTGAAGTCCCAAGGTATCATTCACGGCGGCGCGAAATACGCCCTGCACGGCGCCCTCACCGGCGCGTCCGAAGCCATTGCCGACATGCCGCGCCGCTGGCGCGAAGCCCTGGCGGGTAACGGCGAGTTGGACCTGACCGGCGTGCGCTTGCTCTCCGAAGCCCATTACCTGTGGTCGCCCGGCACGATCGCCGGCAACCTCACCAGCTTCTTCGCCAGTAAAGCCGTGCGTGGCCGCGTCGATCAGGTCAAGGGCGACGAATTGCCGCCAGCCCTGCAGGACCGTCGCTTCAAGGGCAAAGTCTATCGCCTGGCCGAACTGGTCATCGATGTGCCCAGCCTGATCGAACGCCTGGCGCAATTGGCCGGCGACGGCTTGCTCGCCGGGCAACACATCGAACCGCTGCTTGAAGGCGATACCTTGGTGGGCCTGAAGGTCGATGGCCGCGAGATCCGCGCCCAGCGCATCGTGCTGAGTGCCGGTGGCGGCACCGCTGAGTTACTGACGGCCCTGGGCCTCAGCCAGCCCGCCATGCAAACCCGCCCATTGCATATGATCATCGCCAAAGGCCCGGGCCTGAAGCCGCTGTATGCGCACTGCCTGGGCGGCGGCACCAAGCCGCGCCTTACCATCACCACTCACCCGGCTGCCGACGGCAACTGGGTGTGGTACATGGGCGGCGATATCGCCGAGGCGGATGGCGTGGCCCGCACACCACAAGAACAGATCGCCACTGCGCAAAAAGAGCTGGCGCAGTTACTGCCGTGGATCGACATGAGCCAGACCCAATGGGCCACCCTGCGTGTCGAGCGTGCCGAGCCGCTGCAATCGGGCCTGAGCCGCCCCGACAATGCCTTCCTCGCCGAACAAGGCCGCCTGCTGGTGGGCTGGCCGACCAAACTGGCGCTGGCACCGGACTTCGCCGATCGTGTACTCAACGCCCTGGAACGCGACGGCATTCGTCCAAGCGCCAGCGACGCGCTGCCCGAGCTGCCAAAACCGACCCTCGGCCAACCTGCCTGGGAGCAACTGTTGCCATGAGCCTGCCAACCCTGCACGACCTGCATCGACCACTGGGCAGCACCGGCCTGCTGGTCTCGCCGCTGGGCCTGGGCACCGTCAAGCTGGGCCGTGATCAAGGGGTGAAATACCCCAACGGCTTCCAGATTCCCAATGACGACGAAGCACGGATGTTATTGCGCCAGGCCCAGCAATTGGGCATCAACCTGATCGACACCGCGCCGGCTTACGGGCGCAGTGAGGAGCGCCTGGGGCCACTGCTACGCGGCCAGCGCAACGACTGGGTGATTGTCAGCAAGGTCGGCGAAGAGTTTGCCGACGGCGTGTCCCATCACGATTTCAGTGCCGCGCATACGCGCATGTCCATTGAGCGCAGCTTGAAACGACTTGAAACGGATTTCATCGATCTGGTGCTGGTGCATTCTGACGGCAATGACCTGCATATCCTCAATGATTGCGAGGTGTACGAGACCCTGGCGCAGCTGAAAAAAGAGGGCAAGATCCGTGGTTTCGGCTTCTCCGGCAAAACCGTCGAAGGTGGCGTGAAGGCTCTGGAACAAGGTGATTGCGCGATGGTCACCTACAATCTGAATGAACAGGCCGAGAAAGCCGTGATCGATTACGCCGCCGCCCACGGCAAAGGCATCCTGGTGAAAAAAGCTCTGGCCAGCGGCCACGTGTGCCTTGAGCCAGGAATGGATCCAATTCATGCCAGTTTCATGCTGTTGTTTGCGCAAACGGGCGTCGCCAGTGCTATTGTCGGGACCATTAATCCGCTGCACCTGGCCCACAACGTGGCGACCGCTGCCCAGGTCATTCGTCAACTCTGATGCCGCCCACGCGGCCGACCCCGTCGCAAGAAGGAGCCGACATGCCGCGAACGCTGATTAGAAAAAACCCCAGTAACTTCAAGACACTGCCGCTGCACGTCGAAGCCACCCCCGAAGGCCTGAGTTACCAGAGCGTGGGCATGCCGCTCAACTTCGCCCAGACCCTGCAACGGCGCAAGCCGGTGGAGGTGGCAAACCCTGAACGTTTCGCCCTGGAACTGGCCAACCTCGGCGTGTCGGTGCGCCTGACCCTGCATTGGCAGAACAAGGATTACTGGGTACTGGTGCGCCAGCGCCGCCAGGACCGTGGCGACGTGGTGCTCAAGCTGATCTCCGGCTACGTACCCGCCCACGAACTGAACCTGCCACTGCACACCGCTATCCAGGAAATTGCCGAAGAATGCCTGCTGGAGACGCCCGAAGGCTGGCTGGGCGGGCGCTTCAATGACACCTGGCTGCCCGCGCCCTACTCCGCCGCGCTGCATTACCGTGAAGCCCTGCCGTTTCGCTTGAGCCCGCTGTCCGGCGCCGCTCGCCCGGTGCGCTGCGCCACCATGCAACTGATCGAGCGCCCACGGGCGTATGTGCATCTGCCGACGGCGTCGCTGCAATTGATTTATGACTTGCGCCTTGAAGTCCCCAAGGAAGCCAAGTCCTTGAGCCTGTTCCATGTGGATGAGCGCCTCGAAGGCGACCAGTTGGTGGCACGCCTGGACCGTCAGCGGCCCGACCTGTACCTGATGCCGTTGAAGGACGGCCAGCCGCTGGCAGAGTTGTACACCGTCAAGAAAGACCAGCTATACCCGGCCAGCACACGCGGCTTGTACCTGGCGGAAAGCTTCGCTCAGCAGGAAGGCTGGCTGGTGCGCGATGAGCGCATTCGCTGGAAGGATTGGCTGCGCCAACAAGGCCTGGCGGAGCCTGAGAAGGAGTCGAAGTTGAAGCGATTGGCGCAACGGGTGCTGCGCAAGATCGTGCCGAAGAAAAAGGCCAAAGGCTGACGCAAATCCAATGTGGGAGCTGGCTTGTGTGGGAGCTGGCTTGCCTGCGATGCAGGCAACTCGGTACATCAGGCAAACCCAGTTGATGCCATCGCAGGCAAGCCAGCTCCCACACAAGCCAGCTCCCACAGATGACCGAGGTCAGCCGTTAAGCAAGCGCTCCAGGCCGACCTTCAGCGGCGTCGGCTCCGGCAGCGTAAAGCTCGCCAACAGGCGCTGGTTATTCGCCCGCGAATGGCGGATATCACCCGAGCGCGCCGGCCCGTAAGTGATCACCGGCAACTGCCCCACCACCTCTTCCAACGCCTGAAGCACCTGCTTGAGCGTGGTCGTGCGGTTCCATCCCACGTTGATCGCACCCAGTGGCGCTTCGGGCGCTTCGATGGCCTGGACCAGCACATCCACCAGGTCTTCCACGTACATGAAATCCCGGGTTTGCTCGCCGTCGCCAAACACGCTGATCGGCACACCCTGCTGCACACGCTCGCTGAAGATACTGATCACGCCGGAATACGGCGATGACGGGTCCTGGCGTGGCCCGAAAATGTTGAAGAAACGGAAAATCACCGGTTCCAGGCCATGCTGGCGGCGATAGAAATCAAAGTAGTGCTCGCCCGCCAACTTGTCCGACGCGTAAGGCGTCAGCGGCGCCTTGGTGGTGTCTTCGTCAATCGAAGCACCCTCGCCGTTGTTGCCATACACCGCCGCGCTGGAGGCAAACACCACGCGCTTCACGCCAGCCTTGCGCATGGCTTCGCAGACATTCAGGGTGCCGACGAAATTGCTCTGGTGCGTGCTCACCGGATCATCCACCGAGGCCTGCACTGAAGCCACAGCAGCCAGGTGCACGACGGCGGTGGCGCCGACGGCGGCTTGCGCCACCAACTCGGCATTGGCGACATTGCCTTCAATCAGTTGTACGCGCGGATTATCCAGCGGCAAATTGCTGCGTTTGCCGGTGGACAAGTCATCCAGCACCCGCACGGCATAGCCTTTGGCAAGTAGCGCATCGACCAAGTGCGAGCCGATAAAGCCGGCACCTCCGGTGATCAACACCCACTTTTCAGCATTACTCATTGTTGCGGATCTTCTCGACAATGGCTGTGGTCGAGCTGTTCTCAACCAACCCCAGCACTTTGACCGTACCGCCGTAGGCGCTGACGATGTCGGCCCCCACAACCTGGTCGACAGAATAGTCGCCACCCTTGACCAACACGTCCGGCTTGACCTGGGCCAGCAGGTTTTCCGGGGTGCCTTCAGAGAAGCTGATCACCCAGTCCACCGCGCCCAAACCGGCCAATACCGCCATGCGGCGATCGACACTGTTGATCGGACGGCCCGGGCCTTTCAAGCGGCTCACCGAAGCGTCATCGTTGACTGCCACGATCAGGCGGTCGCCTTGGGCGCGCGCCTGTTCCAGATAAGTCACGTGGCCAGCATGCAGGATGTCGAAGCAGCCGTTGGTGAACACAATGCTTTCTTTGTGGGCACGGGCGTCGTCGATGGCCAGCAGCAATTGCTCGATGCCCAGCACGCCGCGCTCCGAGCCTTCGGAACGCTGGATCGCCCGGCGCAGCTCGGGTGCGCTGATAGCCGCGGTACCCAGTTTGCCCACCACAATACCCGCCGCCAGATTGGCCAGGGCCACGGCGTGGGGCAGTTCTTCACCCGCCGCAATCGAGGCGGCCAGGGTGGAGATGACGGTGTCACCGGCACCGGTGACGTCGAACACTTCACGGGCACGGGCCGGCAGGTGCATCGCCGGGTGGTCCGGGCGCAGCAGGGTCATGCCGTGCTCGCCACGGGTCACCAGCAAGGCGCCCAGGTCGAGATCGGCCATCAACGCCGCGCCTTTGGTCACCAGCTCATGCTCATCGGCGCAACCGCCGACAATGGCTTCGAACTCACTGAGGTTTGGTGTGATCAGGCTGGCGCCCCGATAAATCGAGAAGTCCTTGCCCTTGGGATCGGCCAATACCGGAATGCCGCGGGCCTTGGCGGCCTGGATCAGCATCTGGTGGTTTTTCAAGGCGCCTTTGCCGTAGTCGGACAACACCAGCACCTTGATACCTTCGAGCAGCGCGTCGACCTGGCCGCTGAGGGCCAGGGCGTCGGTGGCGAAGGGTTCTTCGAAATCGATACGCAGCAATTGCTGGTGACGGCTCATGACCCGCAGCTTGACGATGGTCGGCTGATGGGCAATGCGCTGGAACAGCGCGCGCACACCGGCACCGCGCAGGCTGTTGGCCAGGCTGTCGGCGGCTTCGTCGTCGCCGGTCACACCCACCAGGGAGGCCGGGGCGCCGAGGGCGGCAATATTGAGGGCAACGTTGGCAGCGCCACCTGGACGGTCTTCGATTTGCTCGACCTTGACTACCGGTACCGGTGCCTCAGGGGAAATCCGTGAGGTACCGCCATGCCAGTAACGGTCGAGCATGACATCGCCGACCACCAAGACAGGGGCTTGATCGAATCGCGGCATGGACAACTTCATGGAGCAACCCACATACAAAATGAACAGGGGCGCGATATTAGCACAGGGTTATGGGAGGCTTGTGGAGGGTGTGCACAGAAGATCCCGGGGAACCTTTGTGGCGAGGGAGCTTGCTCCCGCTGGAGTGCGAAGCACTCCTGAATGCGGCACCGCGTTTTAACAGAGAAACACAGTGTTGTTCTGGGGCGACTACGTCGCCCAGCGGGAGCAAGCTCCCTCGCCACAAGAGCCCGCTCCCACAAGGTTTAGGTGATGTCGGCCGGCACCGGGGCATCCAGGCCCATGGCATGCAGGCGGGCGTAGTAGCCGTTCTGGGCCAGCAGCTCGGCGTGGCTGCCGCGCTCGACGATCCGACCGTCGTCCATCACCAGGATCAGGTCGGCCTTCTCGATGGTGGACAGGCGGTGGGCAATTACCAGGGTCGTGCGACCCTGCATGACCTTGTCCAGGGCCGCCTGAATGTGGCGCTCGGATTCGGTGTCGAGGGCCGAGGTGGCCTCGTCGAGAATCAGCAGTGGCGCGTTCTTCAGCAGGGCCCGGGCAATGGCCAGGCGCTGGCGTTGGCCGCCGGAAAGCAGCACGCCGTTCTCGCCCACCTGGGTATCGAAGCCTTTCGGCAACTGGTCGATGAAATCCTTGGCGTAAGCATCCGCCGCCGCCGCTTCAACGTCGGCCCGTGGCGCGCCGGCCAGGTCGCCGTAGGCGATGTTGTTGGTCACGGTGTCGCTGAACAGCGTGACATGCTGGGTCACCTGGGCAATATGCTTGCGCAGGTTAAGCAGCTTGTAGTCTTCGACCTCTACGCCGTCGAGCAGGATTTCGCCGCTTTCGTGGTGGTAGAAACGCGGGATCAGGCTGGCCAGTGTGGACTTGCCGCTGCCGGAACGGCCGACCAGGGCGATCATCTGCCCGGGCTCCGCGGTGAAGGTGATGTCCTTGAGCACATGGCGCTCGGTGCCTGGGTAAGTGAAGTTCAGGTTACGCACTTCCAGGCGGCCGCTAACCTTGTCGCGCTCGACGCTGCCGCGATCGACTTCCTGTTCTTCGTCCAACTGTTCGAAAATGCTTTCAGCACCGGCCACGCCTTTCTGGATGGTCGAGCTGACTTCCGACAGCTGGCGGATCGGCTTGGGCAACAGCCCGGCCAACGTGATGTAAGCCACCATGTCACCGGCCGACGCATCACCGCGAAGGTAGAGCACCAGGAACATCAGCACCGCCATGGCGGTATAGATCACCAACTGCAGCAACGGGGTGTAGATGGCCCCGGTGCGGGTCATGCGCAGTTGCTTGTCGGTGTTGCCCTGGCTGGCCTTGAAGAAGCGTTTCTCTTCGTAGACTTCACCGCCGAAGCTGCGCACCACGCGATAGCCCTGGATGGTTTCCGAAGCCACGTGGGTCACATCGCCCATGGCCACCTGGATCTTCTTGCTCTGCTTGCGGAATTTCTTGCTGGCCGTGCTGACCATCACTGCAATCAACGGCAGGATGGCGATCATCACCAGCGTCAGGCGCCAGTTCATGAACAGCAGCGAGGCAAACAGGAAGATTACCGTCATGCCTTCGCGAATCACCACCTTGATGGCATCGGTGGCCGCCCCCGTAACCATGGTCACGTTGAAGGTGATGCGCGAAATCAGGTGCCCGGAGTTGTGGTTGTCGAAATAACGGTTGGGCAGCGTCAGCAGGTTGTTGAACAGCTGCACACGCAAGTCGTGAACCAGGCCCAGGGAAACCTTGGCCAGCAAGTAGTTGCCCAGGAACGAACCCAGGCCCTGCCAGGCGGCGATCAAAATGATCAGCAACGGCACGGCTTGCAACAATTTCATGTCACGCAGGAATGGGACGCTGGGGAACAGCACGGCGTCAGGATTGGATAGGCCGTCGACAAAGTACTTGAGGATGTACCCCAGCATAGGCTGGGTCGACGCGAAAATCAGAAATCCGACAATACTCAACGCGAACAAGCCGGCGTAAGGCTTAACGTACATGAGCAGGCGGAAGTATATTTTCAAGCTCGAAGGGCTTGCGCTCGGACTGGAGTCGGTCATATCACGCGGCGTTTTGAAAAAGGAGGCTGACTTTAGCACAGCTTCTCTGTTGTACTTGCACCCGGCGTGACCCGCGGCCCGGCTGGATCCAACGGGCGACATTATATAGCCACTGTCTTAACATGGTCGGCTTTCTCTATTCTGGAACGGCTTTACTGTATGCACTCCAAGCGCCTTACCTATGGCACAAATCGCGTTTTCGACTTCCTGGTCCTCTGGATTTTGCCCATTGGCTTATTGTTGCTTCTGAGTTCGCTGTTTTTCGTCAACAATCGCAATGTCATGCACCGCGGCTTCTATATTTTCTTTGCCCTGCCGGCCTTGCTCCTGCTGTGCCTGCGCCCACGTGAACTCAAAGAGTTACTACGCGAGCCGCTGGTGCTTGCCTTCACAGCATTTTGCGCATGGGCAATGATCACGGTGCTCTGGAGCCCGGAACCCACCGGCGACTCCAACCTGTTCAAGATCCCGTTGCAGACGTTCATGTTGTTTGCCGGCTGCGGGCTGCTGCTGCATTACCGCAATGACCTGTTCAAGCCGATCTTCTTCAGCGCCGCCGTGATTGCGCTGGTGGTGACGCTGTTAAACCTGGTGGCATTCGTCAAAGGCTTCGAGCCGAGCATGCGCATGATTGGCGGCCTCGGCGCCTTGGACAACCCGCTGCTCAGTTCCCACCTGTTCGGCTTTTTCTGCGTGTATTGGCTGTACCTCTGCGTCACCACCAAACGGCTACGGGTACTGTGGCTCAGCGCACCCGCCCTGGCGGTCATGACCCTGGCAATTCTGGCCACCGGCTCCAGGACGCCATTGGTTGCACTGGTGATAGCAGTCCTCTGGATGGGCCTGCTCAGCCGCAATCGACGCTCGGCGCTGATGGTTGCCGCCCTGGTGCTGGCGGCCGCCGGCTTGCTGCTGTTTTACCCGCAACAGATCACCGAGCGCGGCAGCTCATTCCGCTTCGAAATCTGGCAAATCATCCTTGACCGCATCGCCGATCATCCATGGCTTGGCCACAGCTACGACTCCGAACTGTATGTAAAACCTGCCAACTACGATTTTGAACCACTGCGCGAACCCCACAGCTTTGCCTTGGGCGTGCTTTATTACGTCGGCATCATCGGCTTTATCCCGTGGATCTTCCTGCTTGGCCGCGGGCTGTACGCAGGGCTCAAGGAGCGCGCGCAGCCGCTGTTTATCCTGACTTCCTCGCTGCTGGCCTACGGCATCGGCGCGGGGCTTACCGAAGGCGGTGGCATCCTGTCGCGGCCCAAGGAGCACTGGTTCCTGCTGTGGATCCCCCTCGCACTGATCGCCGGCCTGAGCATCGCCAAGCGGCGCCACAGCCTGCTGCGCATTGTGGTGAGCACGCCCAAGCCACAGGTGTTCAAAGCCCTGTGCGAAGGCGCGCATATCGTCGAGGAAGATGGCCTGGGGCCTAAAGTCCTGCGCCTGGGCAATGGCAGCTTCCTTAAGCTGTTCAGGGCTCGACGCTGGTACACCTCGGGCACATTCAACCCGTACTCGGAACGGTTTGCCTGCAACAGCGAACAGCTCCAGGCACTGGGCATTACAGCACCGCCGATCCTCGACCTGTACAGCCTGCGCGACGGCAGCACCGCCGTGCGTTACCAGCCACTGCCGGGCCTGACGTTGCGCCAGGCCTTGCAAAGCCTGGACAGCAGCCTGCGCGAATCGCTGATCGAACGGTTTGGGCGGTTTATGGCCCAACTGCACGAACGCGGTGTCTACTTCCGCTCCCTGCACCTGGGCAATGTGCTTCTGTTGGAAGACGGCGAGTTCGGCCTGATCGACGTGGCGGATATGCGCGTCTATCCGTCAGCGCTGCGCAACACGCTGCGCCAGCGCAACCTCAAGCATATGCAACGCTATTCGCAGGATCGCAATTGGTTGTTCGAAGCTCACTTCGAGCAATTGGCCAAGGGCTATGCCTCGGTGGCTTCGCCGCACGCCACGCAGAAAATCCGCGAGCAGGTACTGACACTCGCCCGCCCGGCGGCCTGATGTGGGAGCTGGCTTGCCTGCGATGCAGACACCTCGGTACTTCTGATGCACCGAGGTGATGCTATCGCAGGCAAGCCAGCTCCCACCTTTGACCGAGTATGGCTCTGCTGTTGCTCTGGCCCTTACATCCTTTTCGATGACGAAGTCAGCGGTCTTTTGATCTGCGCTTTTGATCGTGATCTTGATCTGAAATCGCCCCGTCAAACACGATGGCCGCAATTCGACAGTGATTTGGGGGGTAAACCGGCAGGGATGCCGGTTTAGCCGCGCTGGGCCAAGGATGGCCCATCGCGGCGACCCCCCAAATCACTGGCGGATTGCGGGCATGCCGAGCCATAGCGAGGCACCGAGTGTTGGGGCGAAGACTTTTTGGTTACTTTTGTCTGGGCCGGCATTCCGGTCTTTACAAAAGTGACCCGCTGTAAGAGCGGAACCAATTGAAGCCGTTACCGCAGCAACGGATATGTACACCAACAACCCCCCATCGCAGGCAAGCCAGCTCCCACATTTAGATTGCGGCACACCCAGTGAAGGTGTGCTGCTCTGATCTTGGTATCAGTCTTTTTCCAGCGGGGAAAAATACAGGCGGCCCAAGCCGCGCCACGTCTTCTTGTTCCAGGCCCGAAACGGGATCTGCGCCAGCAGCTCTCGCGCCAACGCACGGTTGCGGTTGGAGGTTTTGAGGAACATGGAGCTGAGGAACTTGTAACGCACCTCGTTGTACAGCGGGTGATCACTGAACAACGCGTAGGTGCGCAGGATATTATCGATCATGAATCGATGATTCTTGTACGAATTGGTCGCGTGCTTGCGGTAGCGCGCCATCACCACGTTCAAGCCATCAATAAAGTACCCGGCGTGGGTAATCTTCAGTTCGATCAGCAAATCTTCCAGACGAATCTGCGGGTCAAACCCACCGACCTTTTCCAGCGCTTCACGCCGGATCATCAGCGTAGGCGCTGGCGGGTAAGGTTTGCGCTCCAGGAACATATCGTCGAAATCCAGGCGTCGAAACGGTACGTCACGGCGCTGGCGCTTCTCCGGGAACAGCTCGCCCTGGGAGTCGATCAGCTCGATATTGCCCGCACAGATCCCCACCTCAGGCTTGCCATCCATATAGGCCACCTGGGTCGCAATGCGCTCGGGCATCATGATGTCGTCCGAACCGAACGGCACGATCAGCGGCCCCTGAGACCGGGCAATCGCACCATTGAGGGTGTTGGTCAGCCCCTGGTTCTGCTGCACACGAAAGTCGAACCTGTGTTGCTCCTGCAGGCGACGGATGCGCTCGACACTGTCGTCTGTCGAGCCATCGTCCACCACCAGCAGTTCGATGTTGGGATAGGTCTGGTTCAACACACTGAGGATACTTTCCTCAATGTAGGGCGCATGGTTATACGACGCAATGATCACCGTGACCAAAGGCTGACTCTGGCTCATACATTCTTCCCGCGTGCTTGAGCCAACCCTGAATCAATCAGCTCCAGGTATTCCTGACGGAATACCTCAATGTCGTGTTGCGCCTGAAGGTACTGGTAGGCCTGCTCGCCTTTTTGTGCGAGTGCCTCGTCGGACAGCGCCAGGTAAGTGTCCAGCGCCTCGGTCAGCTGGGGCACATTGGCCGGCTCAACCGCCAGGCCACCGGCGCCTTCGATCAACGGCAGCATGGCCGGTACGCTGGAGGCAATCACCGGCAGGCGACCGCTCATGCCTTCCAGCAGTGCCAGGCCCAGGCCTTCTGCGAGCGAAGGCATTGCCCAGATGTCAAAGGCACGCACGTATTGCAGGGCATTTTCCTTGAAGCCCAACAGGTGCACGCGTCCATCCAGGCCAAGGTTCTGGATTTGCGCGGCCAGGTTGGCCTCTTCGCGCCCGGCGCCAATGATGGCCAGTTGCGCGGTGGGGTATTTATCTTTCAGCGCCGCAAACGCCTGCAACAAATAGGTGTGGCCCTTGACCGGCACCAGCCGGCCCAAGGCGCCGATCAAGCGCACCGAAGGGTCGACGCCCAGCAACTCGCGCGCACGCGTGCGTGAATGCTGCAAGCCTTCGGCCTGCTCGATGTCGATGGCGTTGGTAATCGCGTAGGTATTCTGGTCGGTAAACCCGCACTGGCAATCGAGCAGGTACTGCTTGACCGCCGGCGACACGCCGACAAAGCGCCAGTGCGCGTCGATCCAGCGCTGCGCCTGCTTGCGGCGGTAGAGACGGTCATACTCGCCAAAACCGTGGGAGATGCCGATGCACAACGGGATCTTCAACCAACGGTTGAGCTGCAACATCATGTTGACCGGCTTGAAGCGGTTGCACACCACCACGTCGAACTGTTCGCGGCGGCAGAACTTATACAACTGCCACATGGCGCGCAGTCGCAAGCCTTTGAGTGACTTGTCGGAAAACTCGAAGTAGACCGACTTGGCAGCCCGGCTGACCGGTTCCCCAGGCGCCGGCTTGCCACGCAGGAACGCGGCGGTGACCTCATAGCGCTCGGCGGGCAATGCCTTGACGATCTGCTCGGCCAAGTCGGCAAAGTCATGGGATTTAACATTGTAGTCAGGCTGCAGTTGCAGGACCTTGAAACGCCGACTCATAACTCTCCTCGATGGAAACCTGTGGCATCAACCACCCAGGTTGTTTCAGCCGCCAGCGTCTCGACGTATTCGGCGTCAGGCTCCGGTAGCAACGGCCACTGATTACGCTTCCAGCAGACAAAATGGAAATACGGAAATTCCCGCTCACCATCCCTGTCGTTAGTCAGGCGGCCCTTGTTCCAGAACCACTGATGCGGGAAGCGATCACTGCCGTCGTGCCATTTGATCACACCACCGGGCGTACTGAACGCCTCGGTAAACTCACTGCGCCGACGCCATGGGTTGAACTTGCCGACCAGCTCAAACAACGGCTTCGGGAAGTTCTTGCGCCACAGGAAAATTCGACTGAATGCGCCTTCATCCAGCGCATGATGCGCCTGATCGGTAAAACGCGCTTCCCAATCCTTGATGTGCATGAACGCATGCCGCTTCCTGGGCGTGTTACGCATCAGGCACAAATGGCCGGCGACTCGTCGTTCATGGGTTGAAAACAAGTCATGGCTGGCCAACCGCTCGGCGGTGAAATACTCGCGCAGGTTGCCGTAGATCAGGTCCAGATCGCCAAACGCCCAGAAATCGTAACCGGTGAGGCGGTCAGCGTGGATATGCCCCAACGCCGGCTTGATGTCGCACAGCTTGTACGGCGCCAGGGGTGCAAAATTGATATACAGCCGCTGGGAAACCAGCGCGCAGTAATCAGCAAAGGTGATGCTTTCGATGCGGACATTGTCCGGCACATTGGCCGGCATCGGGCAGTCGCTGAACAGCAACCAGTCGACGTCCGCGTTTTGGCGGCAGCTTTCGAGAAAAAACGGCATCCAGAATGGCCAGCGGCCAAAGTAAGGAATAATGAAAAGGATGCGGGGGCACGAATTGCTCAAGGGGGACTCACTGTCATTTGGTACTGAGGCGCGCTGCGCGCCACCACGTTGCTTAACGTTACTTGTGCTTGATGAACCAAAAGAGTTCATGACGCCGAATGGCCTTGCGGAAAAACTCGTTCTCACCCCACGGTGAGACGGCCCTCCCCGCCAGCAGACGCTGTATGACTCGCCGCACCCGCCGCTTGAACGGCATCTGCGGTTGCAAGTCATGCATCATGCCCAGCGACATGGCCTTTTCACACTGCCGCTCCTCCGATACTGGCATGCAATATGGTTGCAAAATGTAAGTGGAGTCGAAGCATGGCGGCAAAGCGACACTATTGCCCGAATCCCCCATCGGCCAGCGGTCGTTGTCATGCAGATGGTTGGCGTAACCGAGCAAGGTCGTCGGCTGCCATTCCAGGCCCTGCAAGGCTTCCAATACAGCTTGCTGAGCGCAGATATGGTCAGGGTGCGGATCGATCACCGGATGCGGCAGCACAATGACCTCAGGACGTGCCATCAACAGCACGGCACGCAGGTCCGCCAGCAGGTTGTTCCAGGTCGGCTGGCCATCGGCGTCGGCGGGCAGCGGGAACGGGTTGAACTGGCGAAACAGGCGGATATCGCTCAACTCGGCTTCCCGCGACGCAATGGCACGCGCAGGCTCGGCCTTCATCGCCGCCAACTGCAGGCAAAAATACCCGAGCTGAACGCAGTGCTCTTGCGCCACGCCCGCCCAGCGCGGCACGGCGATACTGTCCCAGGCCCGCAGCCGGCCCTTGAGGCGCGCCGCTTCAGGCTTGCCCAGGCCCATGTGCTGATAATGCTCGGCTTCGATCTCCCCGGCGGTCAGTGTCACGATCCAGGGCTGTGCTGCCTGGCTGTACAGGCCAAAGGCGGCCAGTTCGGCATCGTCGGCATGCGGCGCAATCACCATCACCCGCTGTTGACGCACATCCGGCTGGCGGAACACCGACAGCACAGGCTCACCCTGTACCCGGCAAAACCGGCCACGCAACAGCAACTGCCCAGCCAGCAAGGCTTGCGCCTGACCCGTGAGATTGAGGTAGCGCAGGCCGTTGACGCCGCGTTCGAACACTTGGCGGTCGCCGCCCGGCAACGCAACATAGGGATCGATAAACCGCCCCAGCAGGTTGCTCTTGAGCCGCAGTGCGAGGATCAAGGTCTCATCGCCCGCCAGCTCCAGCGTCTGGCCCAGCACCAGCCGGCCCTTGTCCAACGTCACCTTGGGCTGTTCGGTATCGGCGGCAAATTGATACTGATAGTCGTCCTTGGGCGAGTAAAACAGATGGTCGGCAAACCAGGCTTCATGGGCCACCCAGGCCAGCACCGCCAACAGCAGCGGCAACCACCAGGCCACCAGCACACCCACCGCAATCAGTACCAACAGGCTGACCAGCAGCCCGATGCGCTTATTGCGGCGATGGCGCTTGAGCAACGCCTGCTTGCGGCTGGTCGAGGCACTCATACGGTGAACACCGGCACGGGGTTGCACCAACGGTCTTTGTACTCGCGGTCCGCACGGCCGAACGAAAAGCGCAACGGCTTGCCGACTTCCCGCGCCTGTTCCCAGGCACTTTGCGTATTGAGGAAGCTCAGCACGCTGCCGGGGCTGAACGCGCGGGTTTCGGGGTCTACGCCGCCATTGATGTACTCGACGCTGACCCACTGCGGCGCTTCAACGCGATACACCAATTGCACAGCAATCGGCGCATCGTTGAGGAAAATCACCGAACCGATCAGCCACTCACGCAACAGCTCGATCACCTGCGCCATGTGCGCGGCACCGGTGGCCGCGAAGCCCCAGCGGCGCTGGAACAGGTCGCAGTAGATCGCCGCCAGCTCGGCGCTGGAGAAGTCCTGCACCGGCCGCACCACACCGCCCGCCTCTTCCAGCAGGCGCAATTCACGGCGCTGGTTATAGCGAAACTTTTTCGACAGTTCTTCAGGCGTGCGCGCCATGGCCAACTGTTCGGCCTGGAGTTTGATGCCGGCAAAGCGGCCTTCATTCAGGGCCGACAGGTAACGCGCGCGATGGCGCAGCGGCGCCTGGGCATCGGCAGCGGCGGGCAGGATCAACTCGGCGTTGCCGAGGTCGAACAAGCCTTTTTTGCCATTGCGCTTGAGCACGTCTTTGGACAACGCCAGGTCGCGCCCCCAGGTCGCAATACACGCTTTAAGCTCGCCGCTTTGCTCCCAGGCCAAATAGCGCACCGGAATTTCGGCCAGCCCGGCCAGACGCTCGACCACCTGCGGATGGGTGGCGACACTGCCGCCAAAACGCTGCCAGGCGTCGCTGTAGGTCGGCGCGTCAACGACCGACCAACCGCGCTCGCGAAAGCCTTGGAATCGATTGAGCATCAAGCCCTCGCGGTCAGTTCGGTGACAGCAGGCAACTGCCAGAAGGTATCGCGCACGGCCTGATCCGAAAACCGTTGGTGCAGGCGCTCAAGCATCATCTCGGCGCACTGCTGGTGCTGCTGACGACCCATCGCGGCCAAGTGCCGAAGGCCCTGCCCCAAGTGCTCGGCATCGCCAAACGGAAACAGGATGCCCACGCCTTCAACCACTTCCTTGGCGCCGCCGCAAGACGTGGCGAGCAGCGGCACGCCAGCGGCCATGGCCTCCAGCAGCACCATGCCGAACGGCTCATGGTCGGAGCTCAGGGCAAAGACGTCGAATGCACGGAAATACCGGCGCGCATCCGGCACCTGGCCGAGGAACAGCACCTGCTCGGCAATGCCCAGTTCGCGCGCCAGAGACTTAAGGTCTTGCTCCAGGCGGCCGGTGCCGAGGATCGCCAACCGGCTCTGCGCCGGCAAATGCGGCAAGGCCAAGGCAAAGCCTTTGAGCAAGGTGGCTTGGTCCTTGTCCGGGTGCAGGCGGCCGACGTTGCCGACCACCCACTCATCCGGCGACAGCCCCAAGGCATCGCGCGCCTCATCGGCCGACACCTGCAACGCTTGCATGGCCTGGACATCGATGCGGTTATACAAGGTCTGGATACGTGCCGCCGGCCAGGCCGGCAGGCAGCGGCGCATATCATCACGCACCGCGTCAGATACACCGAGCAGGCTCAGGCGCTTGCTGAAAATCGAGGCAAACAGCTTGCGGCTGCTGCGCTGATAATCACCAAAAGCGTGATGTACGCCGATCACTGGCAGGCGCGTACCGAGCAAGGCGATGTAGATCGGCTTGAAGCGGTGGGCAATACAGAAACTGAAGTTGCGCGACGCGGCGATTTTGCGCAATTCACGGATGGCGCCCAGCTTGAGGCCACGAATGGCCTTGGAGCTGAACTCCATGAACAGCACTTCATCAGAGGCGCAACCGGCGGCCACATCGGGGTCGGCGACCCCGGTGAGAAACACCGTGGTCACCTTGTAGCCTGTGCCTGCGAACAGGCTGGCGTACTGCCGCGCGCAGTCCAGGAACGGCCCGTCATAGCCGTGGCAGAACTGCAGGACGTGGCGCTCAGCCGACCGAGTCATAAGGGTCCACGCCGTCTTTGACGACCAGGATGTCTTCCATGATCAGGTACTGCAGGTCGGAGCCGAAGAACATGTTCAGCGCGTCGGTTGGCGAGCAGATCATCGCTTCGCCACGGCGGTTGAGCGAGGTGTTCAGCGACACGCCGTTGCCGGTCAATACTTCCAGCTCTTTCATCATGTCGTAGTAACGCGGGTTGTATTCGCGCTTGAGCACCTGGGCGCGGGAGGTGCCATCTTCATGGACCACTTCCGGTACGCGGGTTTTCCACTCTTCGGACACTTCAAAGGTGAAGGTCATGAACGGCGCCGGGTGATCGACCTTGATCATCTGTGGGGCCACGGTGTCGAGCATCGACGGGCAGAAAGGCCTCCAGCGCTCGCGGAACTTGATCTGGTGGTTGATGCGGTCGGCCACGCCGGTCGCGCTTGGGCAACCGATGATCGAACGACCGCCCAACGCACGCGGGCCGAACTCCATGCGGCCCTGGAACCAGGCCACCGGGTTGCCGTCGACCATGATCTTGGCGATGCGCTTGGGCATGTTTTCGATCTTGCGCCACACCGGCTTGCTTTCGTGTTTGGCGCACGCGGCAATCACGTCTTCATTGCTGTAGGACGGGCCGAGATAGACGTGTTCCATCTTCTCCACCGGCACGCCACGGGCGTGGGACACATAGGCCGCCGCGCCAACCGCGGTGCCGGCATCGCCGGACGCCGGCTGCACGAACAGCTCTTTAACGTCATCGCGGGCAATGATCTTCTGGTTCAACTTGACGTTCAGCGCGCAACCACCGGCGAACGCCAGCTTGCCGGTGTCCTTGAGGATGTCGCCCAGGTAGTGGTCGATCATCTGCAAGGCCAGCTTCTCGAACAGCGCCTGCATGCTGGCTGCGTAGTGGATGTACGGCTCGTCGGCGATGTCGCCTTCGCGCTTTGGACCCAGCCACTCGATCAGTTTTGGCGAGAAGTAGAAACCCTTGCCCTTCTCTTTATAACGACGCAGGCCGATGACGTTGGCGTAGTCAGTGTTGATCACCAACTCGCCGTTTTCAAATGAGGCCAGGCGCGAGAAATCGTATTTGCTGGCGTCGCCATACGGCGCCATGCCCATGACCTTGAACTCGCCGTCAAGCATCTCGAAACCGAGGAACTCGGTGATCGCGCCATACAGGCCGCCCAGGGAGTCCGGGTCGTAGAATTCCTTGATCTTGTGGATCTTGCCGTTTTCGCCATAGCCAAAGAACGTGGTGGCGTACTCACCTTTACCGTCGATGCCCAGGATCGCGGTTTTTTCCTGGAAACCTGAGCAGTGGTAGGCGCTGGAAGCGTGGGCCAGGTGGTGTTCAACCGGCTCGATCTTGATTTTCTTCGGATCGAAGCCCAGCTGCTCCAGGCACCAGACGATCTTGTTGCGATAGCGCTTGTAGCGACGGTTGCCCATCAGGATCGCGTCAAGGGCGCGGTCCGGGGCGTACCAGTAACGCTTGGCGTAGTGCCAGCGCGCCTCGCCGAACAGGCTGATCGGGGCGAACGGGATCGCCACCACGTCAACGTCGGAAGGCTTGATGCCGGCTTGTTCCAGGCAGAACTTCGCCGATTCGTAGGGCATGCGGTTCTTTGCATGTTTGTCGCGTACGAAGCGCTCTTCTTCGGCGGCCGCGATCAGCTTGCCGTCGATATACAGGGCTGCGGAAGGATCATGGCTAAGGGCGCCGGACAGGCCAAGAATCGTCAATGCCACTGGGGTCTAGCCTCTTTTAGTCTGCATGCAGGCGGGTTGCGCCTGAAAAAAGTGTGCCTCCCGCCTGAGCGAGAAACAGCTAAAGGGCGGGATTATAGCGTAAAAGAGCCAGGAAGCTGTTAGCTGCGAGGGACTAGCGAAGCTCAATGCTGCCATCGACATTTTGCTGGTAGATCGTGTAGGGCAAGATGAGCGTATCCAGAACAGCGGAGAGAGGCACATCGATAAAAGCCCATGGCACGTCGTTCAACGCGATCCCGCTTGCGGAATTCGGCGGCCCATGCAGTACGCAGAGGTCATAGACCACCCCGCTGTAGATACGCGGAACAGACTGACAATAGGTTTTTTTCGCCTTGAGCGTTCGAACCGTGTCGCCATCCTCACGGAACGCCGTGGTCACGGTGCCGCAGCCGCCCAGAACCAGAAAACCGCCTATCAAGACCCACAGGCTCGCTTTTTTGCCTTTCATGGTTGCCTCTAATCGTTGGAAAGGCGAGAACCTACCATTATGGCCGGCGACTGACAGATAACTCGAAGCTCAAAACGGCGTAGGAGTCTTCTTCTTCGGCAAAAGCAGGAGGGAGCCGTTAAACTCGCGCTTTTCTTGCGCCGACGTCTATCCCTTGCGTCGCGCCACTGATCCGGCTTCCCGATGAATACACCCCCACCCGTTCCCCTTGCCCTGCTGCTGCTCGGCTTGAGCAGCACCGTCCTGGCCGACGATGCCACTTTGGTCCTCGACCCCAGCGTGGTCACCGGCTCGCGCAGCGCCAGCCCGACTTTCGACCTGCCGTACTCGGTGGACAGCATCAGCCACGCGCAAATCAGCGACGGCCAACTCGGCATCAACGCCTCCGAGGCGCTGTCGCGCGTACCGGGCCTGGTGGTACAAAACCGCCAGAACTATGCCCAGGACCTGCAGATCTCCTCGCGCGGCTTCGGCGCGCGCTCGGCGTTTGGCGTACGCGGCCTCAAGTTGATCGCCGACGGCATCCCGGCCAGCACTCCGGACGGCCAGGGCCAGGCGGCCACCTTCAACCTCGACACCGCCGAGCGCATTGAAGTGCTGCGCGGCCCGGCCGCCACCTTGTATGGCAGCAATGCCGGCGGCGTGATCCAGATGTTTTCCCGCGACGGCGAAGGCCCGCCGCGCATCGGCGCCGAAACCCTGGTGGGCAGCGACGGCATGAGCAAAAACCACCTCACCGCCGAAGGCGCGGCGAACGGCGCAGGTTTTGTGCTCGACGCTTCACGCATGGACACCGATGGCTACCGCGACCACAGCAGCGCCCGTCGTGACCAGACCTTCGCCAAGCTCAACTTCCAGCCGGACGAAGACAGCAAGTTGGCGCTGATCTATAGCAGCCTGGAGCAAAACGGCACACAGGATCCGCTTGGGCAAAGCTGGGCAGCCTACAAGGCCGATCCGCGCTCGGTAGCGCCGGCTGCATTGCAGTACAACACGCGAAAAAGCATCGATCACCAGCAGTTGGGCCTGAATTACGAACGCTACATCGGTGATGCGACGTTGCAGGTGAATGCGTACACCGGGCGCAGGAGCGTGATTCAGTACCTGTCGATTCCAGGCGGCACCGCCTCTGACAAGCGCGGCGGCGTGGTGGACTTCGACCGTAAATTCTACGGCGGCTCGGTGCATTGGCTGCAACCGATCACCAGCGCCCCCGGCGAGCTGACCCTGATCACCGGCCTCGATTACGACCGCAGCCAGGATGACCGCCAAGGTTATTCCAACACCCTGGACGGCGTGCACGGTGTCAAAGGCGCCCTGGGCCGTGACGAACTCGACACCGCCACCAGCATCGACCCGTTCGTGCAAGCCAACTGGCTGCTGGGCGACTGGACCCTGCAAGCCGGCCTGCGCCACAGCAGCATGAAAATGGAGGTGGACGACCACTTCACAAGCGACGGCAATGACAGTGGCAGCAAGACCTACCAGAAGAACACGCCTTCGGTCAGCGTGATGTACGCCTTCACGCCGGACCTGCATGGCTATGTGAGCGCGGGCAAAGGCTTCGAAACCCCGACCCAGGCCGAGTCGGCGTATTCGACCACTTCAAATGGCTTCAACTTCGCCTTGAAGCCGTCAGTCAGCAAACAATTTGAAGTCGGCTTGAAGGCAAAGATAGGCCAGGACACGCGTGTCAACGCGGCCCTGTTTCAAATCACCACTGACGACGAACTGGTGGTGCTGTCATCCAAGGACGGCCGCACTACCTACCAGAACGCCGGCCGCACCTTGCGCCGAGGCTTCGAACTGGGCATCGAAAGCCAGCTCTCGGAACAATGGAGCACCAACCTCGCCTATACCCGCCTGCAAGCCACCTATGACAGCGATTTCATGGGCGGCGGCAAGCCTGTGGACAAAGGCAACTACCTGCCCGGCGTACCGCAAACCACGCTCTTCGCCGAGCTGAACTGGAAACCCCGCGACTGGGTCAGCACCGCCCTCGAAGGCATGTACCGCAGCAAGGTCTACGTCGAAGACACCAACCAGCAACGCGCCGCGCCGGGCTACAGCGTGTTCAACTGGCGGGCGCGCTTCGAACAAAAGGTGGAGCACTGGACCTTTCACCAGACGGTGCGCCTGGATAACTTGCTGGATCGCCAGTATGTCGGTTCGGTAATTGTTGGGGACGGCAACTTCCGTTACTACGAGGCGGCGCCG
This sequence comes from Pseudomonas sp. WS 5532, assembly GCF_012985445.1. Classification (NCBI taxonomy): domain Bacteria; kingdom Pseudomonadati; phylum Pseudomonadota; class Gammaproteobacteria; order Pseudomonadales; family Pseudomonadaceae; genus Pseudomonas; species Pseudomonas sp. WS 5532. The sequence continues at coordinate 172,249 of NZ_JAAQWK010000010.1, read as the reverse complement.
GGAAGGTCGTGGTATGCGGGGGCCGGGGCTGAATACCAGTTCTGAGTATCGGACTGATCGTTCCCACGCTCCGCGTGGGAATGCATCCCGTGACGCTCCGCGTCACCTTGCACGTGGCTTGAGGAGCGGGACGCAGAGCGTCCGGGGCGGCATTCCCACGCTGAGCGTGGGAACGATCATTGCACCTGTTTGGGCAAACGCTGATCTATAAGCTGGTACAGCGCACTGCTCTCAGGCCAGTTACGCATAAACCGCGCGCGGTCCTTGGCGAACGCCGGCGCGAAGCTTGCGACCGAGCTGTGCTGACACATGGCGTCCAGGTCGATCAACGCCCAGCGATCCTCGGCCCAGAACAGGTTATGGCCCTTGAAATCACCATGGCTGATGCGCTCGCGGATCAGCTCGGCGAACAAGTGGTCCAGGGCCAGCAGTTCATTCTCGGGCGCATCGCCTTTCTCAACATACGGCGCAAAACGCTCGATGATGTCCGGCCCCGGCAGGTATTCAGTCACCAGGTAAGCCCGGCTGCGCAGCCACAAAAAACGTTTTTCCAACACCGCCAGCGGTTTGGGCGTGGCGATGCCGAGGAACGCCAGGCGGTTGCCCTCGCGCCACGAATGCCAGGCCCGGCTGGGGCGCCAGAAGCGCTTGAGCCAATGGGCAAACCCCTTGATGTTATAGCGCTTGATCACCAGTGGCCGCCCGCCCGCTTCGACCTTGGCGACGGTGGCCGCACCACCGGTTTTGTACAAATGGCCTTGGTCGAGCAGCGCGTCGGCCTGCTCCAGCACCGGCAGCATCGCCGCCTCTTCCTCACGACGAATCGCACGCAAAGCAAAGGCGCCACGCACCACGCTGAACAGCGTGCATTCACGGCCGACCTTGTTCAAAAAGTCTTTCAAGCGCCAGGCGCTGACCTTGCGCACCTGTTTTTCCAGCGCTTGCAGCGGCAAGGCGTGCTCGCCGTTGCCCAGCAGGTAGTACACCAGCAATTCTTCGGTGAACGGCTCGAGGTTTTTCGGCAACTGGGCGAAGAACACGCCAAGGTTTTCCAGCACCCGGTTGCGCGACAGCGGCTTGCCCGCCTCCTCAACACGAATCCCGGCGCCATCAATCAGATACAGCTTGCCGTCCTGGCGCAGCAGGTTGTCCAGGTGCAGGTCTTCCTGCCACAGGCCTTTGGCGTGCATCTGCGCAATTGCGCCCAACGCCTCTGCGAGCACAGCCGTTTGCTCGTCCGCCAATGGCGGCAACCCTTCGACCGCCTGCCAGGCATCGGCAAGGCTTTCGGCGCCTTCGATAAATTCAAACAGCAGCCAGCCGCCCTCGCCTTCCTGCAAGCCATCGGCCAGCAACTGTGGCGTGGTCAGGCCCTGCTCGGCCAGCAGGCGCACGCCGCTGAGTTCGCGCTGAAAATGCCGCGCCGCCTTGCTGCCCACCAGCAATTTGGCCAACACCGGGCGGCCGCGCCAGACGGCGGCGCCCACGTAGCGTTCGCCCGGCAACACGCGCAACAGGTTAAGCAGTTGCAGCTGGCCGGTGCCTGCGGCGTCGGCCAACTCGAGGGTCAGCGGCAGCTCAGGCGTGCGGCCGGCTTTTTTCAGTTCGGACAAGCGCATCAGCGCTTCTCCTTGTGGCTGCGCCGGGCCGTCAGGCGCTCGAACCAGGCGCCCACCAGCGCACTGTCTTCAGGCTGGTCCAGATACGCCGCCAGCAGTTGCCGCACTTGCGCATCCGACCACTGCGGCGCGCGGCGCAGCAACGGCTCCAGGTCCTTGATCCGATCACGCCGGCCGAACAGCAGCGGGCGGGTTTTCTCCAGGTCGATCAACTGCGCGGCATAACCGTCTCCGAGCGGTTGCAGGAAAATATGCTTGGGGTAAAAACAGCCATGCACTTGCCCTACGCTGTGCAGGTGGCGCGCCAGCTGACCACAGGCCAGCAAGATCGCACGGTGCTGGTCGTCACTCAGCTGCGGCCATTGTTCGAGCAGTGAATCCAGGTCATTCCAGCCATCCAGGGCTCGGGTCAGCAACATCGCGCGGCGCTCGCCTTCAACCTTGCGCTCACCGAAAAACGCCGCCTGCAACGCCGGAATGCCCAGCTTCCGGTAGCGGCTGATATTACGGAACTCGCGGGCAAACGTCGGCTCGCCAAACGGCTTGCTGAGCGTGCGCGTCAGGTAGTTGCTCTGGCGCTTGAGGTAGTAACCCTGGCCATCAAGCTCCAGGCGAAACACGCTGCTCCAGCCGCCGTCGCTGGTATTGGGTTCATCCACCGCGTCCAGTTGCCTGGCCCACAGCGCATCGAAGTCAGCCAGGCCGTGGCGCGCAAGCAATGCGCGATCATCGGCCGCCAGGAAATCAGTCATTCGCGCCCCTCGAAAAACTTCACCACGTGACGGATTCGCTGTTTGTCCGAAGCCGTCAGGTGCGTACGTTGGCGGTATTGCATGTAGAAACGCAGGCGCTGGGTGGCCGACAAGTGATACTTGGCGACTTTATCCAGGCAGGCCAGGTCCTTGGTAATACGGTACTTGAGCCAGAAACCGCGCCAGAAATCGCCGTTGGGGCAATCGATCAGGTACAGCGTACGGTTATCGTCAACCAGCAGGTTGCGCCACTTCAAGTCGTTATGGGTAAAGCGGTGTTCGTGCATCGTGCGCGTGTATTCGGCGAGCTGACGGCTGATCACGTTGACCCACTGGGGGTCTTTCAAGCACGGATCGTTACGATCGGCCAGCACCGACAGGTCTTCGGTCTTGGGCAGCTCGCGGGTAATCATCGCCCCGCGCGCATAGGCCAAACCCTTGCGCTCAAGGCCCCAGGCCACCACGTCGGCGGTGGGAATCCCCCACTTGGCGAAGCGCTTGAGGTTCTGCCATTCGGACTTCACCCGAGGTTTGCCCAGGTAACGGCGCAAGCCTTTGCCGGCGCCTACGTAGCGTTTGACGTAGTAATTGACCCCGCCACGCTCCACCCGAATCACTTCCGACAAGGGGTCGCGCGTCAGTCGCTCACCCTGCAAGGCAAACACCGCCTCCAGGCTACCAAAGTCATCCGCCAGGGCGGCGTAAGCAGGTTCCAGGTTCCAACCCGCCATCAGATCGCATCCCCCAGGCGTTGCTTGCGCGCATACAGCTTGTCGGCCTTGCGCTGCAACAAGCTCAGGGACGCCGACTGCTCGGCCAGGATCTGGCGCAGCGGCTGGCGGAAGTAGCCTTTGAGAAAGCGCAGTTTGTCGCGCTGAGTCAGGCCGATGTCCAGCGCCGAGTAGTACAGCGCGGACAAGTCCTTGTCGCGCCAGCGCAGCGGCAGATGGGCACGCAATTGGGCACGGTGCAGGTCGATCACTGAAAGCTTGATGGTGCGCGCATCGATCGGCCGGGACGTATCCAGCAGGAAGTGGCACAGGTAGCAGTCGCGGTGATTGACGCCGCCACGGTGCATGTCGCCGACCATGCGTGCCAGTTCGGCAGTGAGCGCATGGCGCAATGCCGGTGCCGGCGGCTCGGCCACCCAGTTGACGGTCAGGTCTTCCAGGCTGATGGTCGGGGCCAGTTCTTCGGTGATGATGAACGAGTGCTGGTCGGCCGGGTTGCTGCCTTTTTCACCGAAGGCCACGCCGGTCATGGTCGGCACACCCAGTTCCTGCAAGCGGTGGATGGCCGACCATTCCAGGCCGGCACCCAACACCGGCAGCTTGGCGGTGATCAGGTTCTTGAAGATCTCGCCCCAACCGATGCCACGGTGGATTTTCACGAAATACGGGCGGCCCTCCACCTCGGTACGCAAGGTGCGACGCGCCGCCAGTTCACGAAATACCTGGCCTTGCAGTTTCTCGACTTCGGCAAAGGCGTCACGCCCGGCCCATAAGGTCTTGAACGGTTCGGCAAGAATCAACTTCATCGTTTCGGCTCCGCCAGAATCACATCTGCCGCGTGCTGCGGCATGCTGTAGAGGTCGGCCGTCTCGGCGAAGGCCAAACCATTGCGGCCCCAGGCCGCGCGCTGTGCAGTGTCGGTAAGCATGTGCGTGAGGTACTGGTTGAGCTGCGCTTGTTCAAACGGCTCATCCAGCACCAGCCCGCTGTCGGCTTCGCCAATGTAGTGGGCATACCCACACACCGCCGAGACCAGCACCGGCAACCCGGCCACCAGGGCTTCGAGCAACACGGTACCGGTATTTTCGTTGTACGCCGGGTGAATCAACAGGTCGGCGCCCAGCAGGAAACGCGGGATATCGCTGCGGCCCTTGAGGAACTGCACGTTATCGCCCAGCCCCAACGTGGCGCTCTGCAACTGGAATACTTTGGGGTCGTCCTGGCCGATTACAAACAGGCGCGTACGTTTTTTAAGCTCGGTCGGTAGCGCGGCCACGGCCTTGAGGCTGCGGTCGACGCCCTTGGTCTTGAAGCCGGAACCGATTTGTACCAGCAGCAACTCGTCGTCGCGCAGGTTGAACTCCTTGCGGAAACCTTCGCGGATTTCGGCCGCATTTGGCGGCGCGCGGCGGTCCTGGGCAATGCCCGGCGGCAGCAGGTGGAAGCGCTCCAGCGGCGTGTCGTAATGCTTGATGAACAGCGGTTGCTGCACTTCGGAGATCATCAACACTTCGGTCTTGGCGTCTTTGGCGAACACCGCACGTTCGTACTCGGCAAAGTGCTTGTAACGGCCAAAGCTCTTGTACAGCGAGTGGCGCAGGTTTTGCGCCTTGTCTTCAAAGCAGCCGTCGGCGGCATAGTAAACGTCCAGGCCGGGCATTTTGTTGAAGCCGATCAAACGGTCCACCGGGCGCTTGGCCAGGTCAGCTTCCATCCAGGCCAACAGTTTCTCGTTGCGCCGATGGTTGAAGAACGCCTTGACCGGCGCCACCAGCACTTCAAAGCCGGGCGGAATCTCGCCTTCCCAGATCAGCGTGTAGACCCGAATCGTATGGCCGCGCTGCTGGCACTCCAGGGCGATGCGCATGAAGTCGCGCTGCAGGCCACCGAAGGGGAAATATTTGTACAAAACAAAAGCCAGTTGCATCAGTGCAGCTCCTCAGCCAATAACAACGTGCTCAGTCGGTTTGCCACACGCTCAGGGTTCAAGCGCGTGAAGCACAGGGGTGACTCGCGCTTGATGTCGAACCGACGCAGGTCGTCGGCCGTCGGTTGATAAGTACAGGTTTTTTGCAGGCACGGTGCGCATGGGAAGTCGCTGGCCAAGTGAATCTGGCCTTTGCCGTAGGCGCCGGTCAGGCCCGGGTTGGTGGGGCCGAACAGGGAGATGGTCGGCACGTCCAGCGCGGCGGCCAAGTGGCCCAGGCCCGTGTCCACCGCCACACAGGCGCGGGCACCGGCGAGCACACGGGCGACGCCGGCCAGGTTGAGTTTGGGCAGCACTTCGGCGTTTTGCAGGCCTTGGGCCAGACGCTCGGCGCGGGCCTTTTCGGCGGCATTGCCCCATGGCAATTTCACGTCCACACCCAGGCGGCCCATGCGTTCGGCCAGCTCACGCCAGTAGGCTTCGGGCCAGTGCTTGGTGTCCCAGGTGGTGCCATGCAGCAGCAGTACAAAGGGTTTTTTCGGCGGCAGACCGAGCAACTTGTCGACGCTCAGGCCGTAGTCGCCCAGGCCTTTGGGCAAGTCATAACCCAACGCCACGGCGAACAGCTGGCGCAAGCGTTCTACTGCATGCTGCCCACGGGCCACGGCCAGCCGGCGCGAGTAGAAACGCGCAGCCATCGGTTCACGGGCAGAATTCTTATCAAAACCGGCCACCGGCGCGCGTACATAGCGCGTCAGCCAGGCGCTTTTGAGCAGCCCTTGGGCATCGATCACCAAATCGTATTTGGTCGACTGCACGCTCTGCTTGAAGCGCCGCCATTCGCCGCTCTTGATGGTTTGCCAGATGTTCTTGCGCCAGCGACGAATCGCCACCGGGATCACTTTGTCCACGGCTGGATGCCAGGTGGGAATCTCGGCAAAGCCTTCTTCCACCACCCAGTCAAAGCGGATGCCAGGGATCGCCCGCGCCGCGTCGGTCAGTGCCGGCAAGGCGTGGATCACATCGCCCAGGGATGAGGTCTTGACTACCAATACGCGCAAACTAGCGAACCTCGACCGCGGAACCCTGCAACCGCTGCAAGGCTTCATTCACCGGCTGCGGCAACAACTGACGCATGCAGTTGTAATGGCCAAAACGGCAGGTACGCTCAAAACACGGGCTGCAATCCAGGCCCAGGCGCACCACCTCAACCTTGTCGGCCAAAGGCGGGGTGAAACCGGGCGACGTCGAGCCATACACCGCCACCAAGGGGCGGTTCAGCGCGGCCGCCACGTGCATCAGGCCGGAGTCGTTGGACACCACCGAATCGGCGCAGGAGAGTAAATCGATAGCCTCGGCCAGCGACGTGTCGCCACTGAGGTTCACCGCTTCTTCACGCAGGCCGGGGATCAGGCGCTGGCGAATGTCTTCGCCGACCGGGTGATCCTTCTTCGAACCAAACAGCCACACCTGCCAGCCTTCGCGAATCTTCATCTCGGCGACTTTGGCGTAATGCTCCGACGGCCAGCGCTTGGACTCGCCAAACTCGGCGCCGGGGCACAGCGCCAGCACTGGACGGTCAAGCGCCAGGCCGAACTTGACCAGCGCCGCGTCACGGCTCACCGGATCGATCTGCAGGCTCGGGCGCGGGTACGGCGTGGGCAACTCGGCGCCGGGCTCGTAGGCCAGCGCCATGAAACGTTCGATCATCAGCGGGTAGCGCGCCTTGTCGAGGGTGCGCACGTCATTAAGCAACACGTAGCGAAACTCGCCGCGCCAGCCGGTACGCTTGGGGATGCCGGCAAAGTACGGCACCAACGCCGACTTGAGCGAGTTGGGCAGCAAAATCGCCTGGTCGTACTGGCCGACCATGGATTTACCGATGCGTCGGCGCGTCGCCAATTCAAGGGCGCCATGGCCGAGCGGGAAGCTCAAGGCCGTGCGCACTTCGGGCATGCGCTCGAGGATCGGCCGGCTCCACTCAGGGGCGAGCACGTCGATTTGGCAGTCGGGATGACGTTGCTTGAGGCACTGGAACAGTGTCTGCGCCATCACCATGTCACCGACCCAACTAGGCCCAACGATCAGAATATTCATGTAGTTTCCACAAACGATGCGGGGAGGCTTATGCCTCCCCGCATCGTTATTTACTGTAGGTCACGGTAGCCACTTTGTGTCAGAACTGGCTTGTGTGGGAGCTGGCTTGCCTGCGAAGGCATCAACTCGGTATCACTGATAAACCGAGGCGTCTGCATCGCGGGCAAGCCCGGCTCCCACACAAAGCTGTGTGTCCACATTAGATTGGCATCCCACATTTAATCGAGTTTCAGCTTAACCCCAGTTCATTCCAGATTCGCTTCACCTGGCGCCGTTCGTCGGCGAACTGATCCCCGGCTACCGTGCCGGCCTCGTTTTGCAAGGCCTGGCGGTGCGCGGCGGAACGGTAGGCCTTATACACCTCCCGCAGCAGATGGGCATCGGCAGCGGGCATCAGCCCGACCTGCTCCAGGCCTTCCAGAATGCGGATATTGTCGGTATAGCGCAGCAACGATGGATGTTGCGCAGACCACGCCAAAGCCGCGTATTGCACCATAAATTCAATATCGACGATACCACCGGCGTCTTGCTTGAGGTCGAACACGGTCGTCGGCTCGAAGGCGTTCGCCCCCGTCCCGGCAGCCGTCGCCTTGGTGCCCAGGTTATCGCGCATCTTGGCGCGCATCTCGCTGACCTCCTGGCGCAGCTTCGCCAAGTCACGTTCACGCCCCAGTACGTTAGCGCGTACCTGCTCGAACGCATGGCCGACATCCTGACTGCCCACCAGTACCCGCGCGCGGATCAGGGCCTGATGTTCCCAAGTCCAGGCTTCATTTTCCTGGTAGCGCTCAAACGCCCCAAGCGAGCTGACCAGCAAACCGGAGGCGCCGGAAGGTCGCAGGCGCATGTCCACTTCATACAATTGGCCGGAGTTGGTCTGGGTGGTGAGCAGGTGAATGATCCGCTGGCCCAGACGCGTAAAGAACTGCGCGCCGTCGATGGGTTTGGCGCCATCGGTCTCGGCCTGGGGATCACCGTCGTGGATGAACACCAGGTCAAGGTCCGAGCCATGCCCCAGCTCGATGCCGCCGACTTTCCCGTAACCCACAATGATGAACCCCGGGTCGCACAGGCTGCCGTCCACGCGCTGCGGTGAGCCATGACGGGCGACCGTCTGGCGCCAGGCCAGGGCCAGCACTTGTTCGAGGATGGCTTCGGCGAGCCAGGTCAAATAGTCGCTGACCTTCATCAACGGCAGGCTACCGGCGATTTCCGAAGCGGCTACACGCAGGCGGTGGGCCAGTTTGAAGTGACGCAAGGCCTCCATCTGTTGTTCAAGGTCATCTTCGGGGATGCGTGTGAGGCGCTCACGCAGCTCAGCGGCGAGCTCCGGCGCCAAAGGTGGCTTGAACAGGCGGCCTTCGTTGAGCAACTCATCGAGCAGCAGCGGGAAGCGCGTGATTTGCTCGGCAATCCACGGGCTGGCGGCGCACAGCGTCAACAAGCGGCGCAGGGCGTCGGGGTTTTCGGTCAGCAGCACCAGGTAAGCAGAACGTCGCGCCACAGCCTCCACCAGCGGCAGCACGCGCTCGAGCACCAGATCCGGGTTGGCGTGCTCGACGGCCTGGGCCAGCAGGCGCGGGATAAAGGCGTCGAGCCGCTCGCGACCGAGGCGCTGCATGGCGCGCAACTGCGGGCTGCCACGCAGGCCAGCCAGGGCTTTGAGGGCTTTGGACGCGTCAGTAAAACCACCCTCGGCCAGTTGGCGACAAGCGGCGTCTTCGTCCTGGGTCTCTTCCCACAACGGTAACCACTCCCCGCCCACCACCAGCTCGCTTTCTTCGCCTTCTTCTTCGTCAGGATCAGCAATCACCTGACGGAAGTGCCAGTCCACCCGGCCACGCCAATACATCAGGCGCTCATGGAACGCGGCCCAGTCGACAAAGCCCAGCATAAAGGCAATGCGCGCCTGATCTTCGGGGCTGTCCGGCAGCATTTGCGTCTGACGGTCGGCAATCGCCTGGATCGCGTGCTCGGTATAGCGCAGGAATTCATAGCCATTGCGCAGTTCGGCGATCACCGCAGGCGGCAAGTAGCCCTGGCCTTCCAGCGTGCCGAGCACCATGAGCAACGGCCGCTGCTGCAGGCTCAGGTCGCGGCCACCGTGGATCAACTGGAACGCCTGGGCGATAAATTCCACCTCGCGGATGCCGCCCGAGCCCAGCTTGATATTCTCGGCCATGCCCTTGCGCCGCACTTCCTGCTGGATCAGCTGTTTCATGGTGCGCAATGCTTCAATCGCAGAAAAATCCAGGTAACGGCGGTAAACGAACGGGCGCAGCATATCCAGCAATTGCGCGCCGGCCACCTGGTCGCCGGCCACCACGCGCGCCTTGATCATGGCGTAGCGTTCCCAGTCGCGGCCCTGATCCTGGTAGTACTGCTCCAGCGCATTGAAGCTGAGCACCAACGCACCGGCTGAACCATAGGGCCGCAGGCGCATGTCGACACGGAACACAAAACCATCGACCGTCATGGGGTCGAGCGACTTGATCAGTTTTTGACCAAGTCGAATGAAAAACTCCTGGTTGTCCAGCGCGCGCTTCACGCCCACCGTCTCGCCGCCTTCGGGGTAGGCGAAGATCAGGTCGATGTCCGATGACAGGTTCAACTCCACCGCGCCGAGCTTGCCCATGCCGAGGATGACCATGTGCTGGGCTTCGCCGCTGCGCCGGCCAGTGGGCGTGCCGAACTGTACGCAGTGGCGCTGGTACAGCCACTGGTAAGCCTGGTCGATGCTGGCGTCGGCCATGTCGGAAAGGTCGCGACAGGTTTGCACCAGGTCCGCCTGTCGGGTCAGGTCGCGCCAGATAATGCGCACTTGCTGACGCGTGCGTTGGCGGCGCAGCACCCGGCCCAACTCATCTTCTGTTTCGGCCTGTTGCACGGCACCGGCGATCTGACTGCACAGCTCACCGGGCGCAAAGCCGCGGTCCAGCTCGCCCCAGGCCACCAGTTCAAGCAACATCAAAGGGTCACGAACACTCTGTTCAATGACGAAATCACTGGCGGCGCACACCCGGGCAAAGTCGGCCCACCGTTGCGGCGTCCACGCAGAAAGTCCATGATCGGCGTCCAGCGCGGCCACTGCGTCACGAAATGACTGCTCGGCCCGCTGGGCAAAAGGCAAGAGAATGGCCGGCAGTTCGGCCAGCGTTGGAAGGCTCATGGTCTATCCTTGATCGGCGCGCGAAAGGCATGTGGTTGTGAAGGCAAGAACCACGCTTGGTGAAGGACTGTCGAACAAAGGTTAGAAATAGCTGAAATTAATTTCATCTTGGCAGCCAGCATCAAACTTTCACCTTTTCTTGTTCGCAAATGATCAACAATAACGATTATGCTCACCAGCCAGACCGAGCCATACGCTCAGTCTTGTGTAGTTTTACTACTCGTATATACATTCGAAAGGCTGAAATGGCCGACGATTTGTAGTAAAACTACAGGACGCCGAAGCAACCTTCGGCCATCCAAGAATTTATGTCGTCTGCCCACAAGGCCAGTCGCAAACTTCAGGCAACCGATTCTGGTAGCCTTTCCGCCCTGGAGCAAGCCATGCAAGACCTCGATCCCGTCGAAACCCAGGAATGGCTGGACGCCCTGGAATCGGTTCTCGACAAAGAAGGCGAAGACCGTGCTCATTATTTGATGACCCGTATGGGCGAACTCGCGACCCGCAGCGGCTCGCAATTGCCTTACGCCATCACCACGCCATACCGCAACACCATCCCCGTTACCCACGAAGCACGCATGCCTGGCGACCTATTCATGGAACGCCGCATTCGCTCGCTGGTACGTTGGAACGCCATGGCGATGGTAATGCGCACGAACTTGAAAGATTCTGACCTGGGCGGTCACATCTCCAGCTTCGCTTCCAGCGCAACCCTGTATGACATCGGCTTCAACTACTTCTTCCAGGCCCCGACCGACGAACACGGCGGCGACCTGATCTACTTCCAGGGCCACACCTCGCCAGGCGTCTATGCCCGTGCGTTCATGGAAGGCCGCATCACCGAAGAACACATGAACAACTTCCGCCAGGAAGTGGACGGTAACGGCCTGTCGTCGTACCCGCACCCTTGGCTGATGCCTGATTTCTGGCAGTTCCCGACAGTATCCATGGGCCTTGGCCCGATCCAGGCGATCTACCAGGCACGCTTCATGAAGTACCTGGAAGCCCGTGGCTTCATCCCTGAAGGCAAGCAGAAAGTCTGGTGCTTCCTGGGCGACGGCGAGTGTGACGAGCCGGAATCCCTGGGCGCTATCTCCCTGGCTGGCCGCGAGAAGCTCGACAACCTGATCTTCGTCATCAACTGCAACCTGCAGCGCCTCGACGGCCCGGTTCGCGGCAACGGCAAGATCATCCAGGAACTCGAAGGCGTGTTCCGCGGTGCTCAGTGGAACGTGACCAAAGTCATCTGGGGCCGTTTCTGGGACCCACTGCTGGCCAAGGACGTCGACGGTATCCTGCAACGTCGCATGGACGAAGTCATCGACGGCGAGTACCAGAACTACAAAGCCAAAGACGGCGCGTTCGTACGTGAACACTTCTTCAACACGCCTGAACTCAAGGCAATGGTTGCAGACCTGTCCGACGACGAAATCTGGAAACTCAACCGTGGCGGCCACGACCCGTACAAGGTCTACGCGGCGTACCACGAAGCGGTCAACCACAAAGAACAACCTACCGTCATCCTGGCCAAGACCATCAAAGGTTATGGCACCGGTGCCGGCGAAGCGAAGAACACTGCGCACAACACCAAGAAAGTTGATGTTGAAAGCCTGAAGCTGTTCCGCGATCGCTTCGACATCCCGGTCAAGGATGAAGAGCTGGAAAACCTGCCGTTCTTCAAGCCGGAGCCAAACAGCGCCGAAGCCCGCTACCTCAGCGAGCGTCGCACTGCACTGGGCGGTTTCGTGCCACAGCGCCGCGCCAAGTCTTTCGACATCCCGACTCCGCCACTCGATACCCTCAAGGCTATCCTGGACGGCTCGGGCGACCGTGAAATCTCCACCACCATGGCTTTCGTGCGCATCCTGGCGCAGCTGGTCAAGGACAAGGAAATCGGTTCGCGTATCGTCCCGATCATCCCGGACGAAGCCCGTACCTTCGGTATGGAAGGCATGTTCCGTCAGTTGGGCATCTACTCCTCCGTCGGCCAGCTCTACGAGCCAGTCGATAAAGACCAGGTGATGTTCTACAAGGAAGACAAGAAGGGCCAGATCCTCGAAGAAGGCATCAACGAAGCGGGCGCCATGAGCTCCTTCATCGCTGCCGGTACTTCGTACTCCAGCCACAACCAGCCGATGCTGCCGTTCTACATCTTCTACTCGATGTTCGGCTTCCAACGTATCGGCGACCTGGCGTGGGCAGCAGGCGACAGCCGTACCCGTGGCTTCCTGATCGGCGGCACCGCCGGCCGGACCACGCTGAACGGCGAAGGCCTGCAACACGAAGACGGTCACAGCCACATCCTGGCTGCCACCATCCCGAACTGCCGCACCTTTGATCCAACCTACGGCTATGAGCTGGCGGTGATCATCCAGGACGGCATGAAGAAGATGACCGAAGAGCAGCAGGACGTTTTCTACTACATCACTGTGATGAACGAGTCCTACCAGCAACCTGCCATGCCGGCTGGTGTTGAGGAAGGCATCATCAAGGGCATGTACCTGCTCGAAGAAGACACCAAGGAAGCGGCGCACCACGTGCAGCTGATGGGCTCCGGCACCATCCTGCGTGAAGTGCGTGAAGCGGCGAAGATCCTGCGTGAAGAGTTCAACGTCGGCGCTGACGTGTGGAGCGTTACCAGCTTCAACGAACTGCGTCGCGACGGCCTGGCAGTCGAGCGCAACAACCGCCTGCACCCAGGTCAGAAACCAGCCAAGAGCTACGTCGAAGAGTGCCTGGCCGGCCGTAAAGGTCCAGTCATTGCCTCTACCGACTACATGAAGCTGTTTGCTGAACAGATTCGCCAGTGGGTCCCGTCCAAGGAATTCAAAGTCCTGGGCACCGACGGTTTCGGCCGCAGTGACAGCCGCAAAAAGCTGCGTCACTTCTTCGAAGTTGACCGTCACTTCGTGGTGTTGGCAGCCCTGGAAGCCTTGGCTGACCGTGGTGAGATCGAACCTAAGGTGGTGGCTGACGCTATCGTCAAGTTCGGGATCAACCCGGAAAAACGCAACCCACTGGACTGCTGAGGAGATTTTTTGTGAGCGAACTCATTCGCGTACCTGACATCGGCAGCGGTGAAGGTGAAGTAATCGAGCTGTTTGTGAAGGTCGGCGACACCGTCGAAGCCGACCAGAGCATCCTGACCCTGGAGTCGGACAAGGCGAGCATGGAAATCCCTGCTCCCAAGGCCGGCGTGGTCAAGAGCCTGAAAGTGAAGCTGGGCGACCGCCTGAAAGAAGGCGACGAACTGCTGGAACTGGAAATCGAAGGCGCCGCTGATGCGGCCCCTGCGCCAGCCCCGGCTGCCGCTGCTGCACCCGCACCTGCCGCTGAAAAACCTGCTGCTGCCGAGGCCCCTGCGGCCCCGGCTGCTGCTCCGGCCGCTGCCACTGTCCAGGACATTCATGTTCCGGACATCGGCTCGTCGGGCAAGGCCAAGATCATCGAGCTGCTGGTCAAGGTCGGCGACACCGTCGAAGCCGACCAGTCACTGATCACCCTGGAGTCCGACAAGGCCTCCATGGAAATCCCATCGCCGGCTGCCGGCGTAGTGGAAAGCATCGCGGTCAAGCTGGAAGACGAAGTCGGCACTGGCGACTTCATCCTCAAGCTCAAAGTACAAGGCGCTGCACCTGCTGCTGCGCCAGCACCGGCTGCTGCTCCGGCTGCCAAGGCTGAAGCTGCTCCGGCGGCTGCCGCTCCTGCACCTGCTGCAAAAGCCGAGGCCGCACCGGCTCCGGCGGCTGCGCCAAGCGGTGCCAAAGTTCACGCCGGCCCTGCCGTGCGTCAGCTGGCCCGTGAGTTCGGCGTTGAGCTGAACGCTGTGTCGGCCACCGGCCCACATGGTCGCGTGCTGAAGGAAGACGTGCAGGTTTACGTCAAAGCCATGATGCAGAAAGCCAAGGAAGCTCCGGCTGCCGGCGCTGCTACGGGCGGCTCGGGCATTCCACCGATCCCGGTCGTGGACTTCAGCCGCTTCGGCGAAACCGAAGAAGTGCCGATGACCCGCCTGATGCAAATCGGCGCGTCGAGCCTGCACCGCAGCTGGCTGAACATCCCGCACGTGACTCAGTTCGACCAGGCCGATATCACCGACCTGGAAGCGTTCCGCGTTGCGCAGAAAGCCGTAGCCGAAAAAGCCGGTGTGAAACTGACCGTGCTGCCACTGTTGCTCAAGGCGTGCGCGCACCTGCTCAAGGAGCTGCCGGACTTCAACAGTTCGCTGGCACCAAGCGGCAAGGCGATCATTCGCAAGAAGTACGTGAACGTAGGTTTCGCGGTGGATACCCCGGACGGCCTGCTGGTTCCTGTGATCAAGAACGTTGATCAGAAGAGCCTGCTGCAACTCGCCGCTGAAGCTGCTGCGCTGGCTGCCAAGGCCCGCGACAAGAAGCTCACCGCCGACGACATGCAAGGCGCTTGCTTCACGATCTCCAGCCTCGGTCACATTGGCGGTACTGGCTTCACGCCAATCGTCAACGCGCCGGAAGTGGCGATCCTGGGTGTGTCCAAGGCCACTATCCAGCCTGTGTGGGACGGTAAAGCGTTCCAGCCGAAGCTGATGCTGCCGCTGTCGTTGTCCTACGATCACCGTGTGATCAACGGCGCTGCTGCTGCCCGCTTCACGCAGCGTCTGAGCCAACTGCTCAACGACATCCGCACCATCTTGCTATAAGCCTCAAACGGGCCTCCCTGTCACCGGGGAGGCCTGGCACTACCGATTTCCGAGCGCCACGCTCGTACCTCAACCCCGCCACTTGGCGGGGCTTTTTTTGGGTGTCTGTTGAACACGCAAAACAGGTTTGTACACCTTCCATCACCCCGATTGCAGAAATCCCCCACGCGGCCGATAACAGGGTTATAGCACTTAGCCTTCATCCTCTCTTGTCAGTGCGTGCTGCATGATGCAACCTTGCCGCAGGTGACAGTAAAGAGGGCGTGAGCCCGGCGCCGTGCGCATCTTCCCAAGCGAGTTTCCCCCATGAAAAGCCAACCCGATGTCGCCCGTATGGCGGCCGAGGTAGTGACGCAATTACCGGTGCCTTCGCGCCTCGGTATGCTGCGTTTCGAGCGGCTTAATGAGGCAAGCTGGGCGCTGCTGTACCTGGACCCCAATTGCGAGCGCCAATTCGGCCTGCCGGCGGTGGAACTGTGCGCCTTGATCGGCACCCCCTACGCCAGCCTGATGGAACCCCAGGCGCGCTATCAACTGCACGACACCATCCAGCAGCAGTTGGCCCATAGCCCGCATTACCTGGTGCGCTACACCCTGCACACCAACGATGGGCCATTGAGCCTGCTGGAGATGGGCGAGGCGTATAAACAACACAATCGCCACCTGTTGCGCGGCTACCTGATGGTGGTCGACGGCCTGTTCAGCGAAATCCCCACCGCCGCCCCGACCGCCGACCTGGAAAACCAGAACAGCCGCCTGCAGATTGCCCTGGAACTCAACCAGCGTGCCCAGCAGGAACAGCTGCAGCACCTTGAACGGGTACGCGCCCAACAGGAGCTGATCCTGCTGCTGGCGCGCCAGCGCTACACCACGCCGAATTCGCTGCAAGAAGCCGCCGAGCTGATCACCCGCAGTGCCTGCGATATCTACCAGATCGACTGCGCCAGCATCTGGAACCTCGAAGGCCAGCGCCTGGTGCCGATCTCGGCCTACCACCGCGAAGACCAGCAGCACCACTTGCCCGAAGCGATTGACGCCAGCAACTTCCCGGATTACCTGGAAGCCCTGCATTCGAGCCGTGCCATCGACGCCACCCACGCGATGCGTGACCCGCGCACCCGGGAAATGGCCGAGAGCCTGCGCGCCAAGGACGTCCACGCCATGCTCGACGCCAGCATCCGCGTAGATGGTCAGGTCGTCGGTGTGTTGTGCCTGGAGCAAAGTGGCAGCTCGCGTGCCTGGCAGTCGGATGAGATCGCCTTTGCCGGCGAGCTGGCGGACCAGTTCGCGCAAGTGATCAATAACCACAACCGCCGCACCGCCACCAGCGCCTTGCACCTGTTCCAGCGCGCGGTGGAACAAAGCGCCAACGCCTTTCTGCTGGTCAATTGCGACGGCGTGGTGGAGTACGTCAACCCAAGCTTTACCGCGATCACCCAGTACAGTGCCGAAGAAGTCCACGGCCACCGCCTGGCACAGTTGCCGGCCCTGGAAAACCTCAGCGAACTGCTGTTCGACGCGCCGTCGAGCCTGGCCAAGAGCAACAGCTGGCAGGGTGAATTCAAGAGCCGGCGCAAAAACCTGGAACCCTATTGGGGCCAGCTGTCGATCTCCAAGGTGTATGGCGACAACCGTGAGTTGACCCACTACATCGGCATCTACGAAGACATCACCCAGACCAAGCTCGCGCAGCAGCGTATCGAGCGCCTGGCCTACACCGATAACCTGACCAACCTGGGCAACCGCCCGGCGTTTATTCGCAACCTTGATGAACGCTTCGCCCGCGACAGCGACAGCCCGATCAGCCTGCTGCTGGTGGACATCGACAACTTCAAGCGCATCAACGACAGCCTCGGTCACCAGACCGGTGACAAACTGCTGATCAGCCTGGCCCGGCGCCTGCGCAACAGCCTGAGTGCCGGTGGCAGCCTGGCGCGTTTTGCCAGTAACGAGTTTGCGGTGTTGCTGGACGATACCGACCTTGAGACCGGCCAACAGGTGGCCAGCCAATTGCTGACCACCCTCGACAAGCCGATGTTTGTCGACAACCAGTTGATCAGCGTCACCGGCTCCGTGGGCCTGGCCTGTGCACCGCTGCACGGCCGCGACCCACAGACCCTGATGCGTAACGCCGGTTTGGCCCTGCACAAGGCCAAGGCCAACGGCAAACATCAGGTGCAGGTCTTCACCGAGGCCCTGAACGCCGAGGCCAGTTACAAGCTGTTCGTGGAAAACAACCTGCGCCGCGCCCTGACCCAAAACGAGCTGGACGTGTTCTACCAGCCCAAACTGTGCCTGCGCAGCGGCCGCTTGCTGGGCATGGAAGCGCTGCTGCGCTGGAATCACCCGGAAAAGGGCATGATCCGCCCGGACCAGTTCATCAGCGTGGCCGAAGAAACCGGGTTGATCATCCCCATCGGCAAATGGATCGCGCGCCAGGCCTGCCGCATGAGCAAGCAGTTGAGCGCAGGCGGCATGGGCAATCTGCAGGTGGCGATCAACCTGTCGCCCAAGCAGTTCTCCGACCCGGACCTGGTGGCGTCGATCGCCACCATCCTCAAGGAAGAACAACTGCCGGCCAACCTGCTGGAGCTGGAGTTGACCGAAGGCTTGCTGCTCGAAGCCACCGAAGACACGCGCCTTCAACTCGACCAGCTCAAGAGCTTCGGCCTGACCCTGGCCATGGACGACTTCGGCACCGGCTACTCGTCGCTGAGCTACCTGAAAAAATTCCCCATCGACATCATCAAGATCGATCGCAGCTTTATCCACGAAATCCCGGACAACCAGGACGACATGGAGATCACCTCGGCGGTCATCGCCATGGCCCATAACCTCAAGCTCAAGGTAGTGGCCGAGGGCATCGAGACGGCCGAACAGCTGGCGTTCCTGCGCCGCCATCGCTGCGATGTGGGCCAGGGCTACCTGTTCGACCGGCCGATCCCCGGCGCAGAGCTGTTGGAAAAGCTTAAACGCTATCCGCGCGGGCCAATCGCCTGACAGCGCTGTAACACTCGGGCACACTGGCTGTCTGTCTTAATACATAACTCAATCTGACTGAGAGGACTGATCATGGTCTTGCGCTCGGAAATTCTGGTGAACAAAAACGTGCTGCCGACTCAAGAACAAGCTTTGCCTGGCCGTGAAACGCCGATGAACCTGCCCGAAACCCACTTCGTCAACGGCAACCCGCTGCTTGGCCCCTTTGTCGACAACGTAGAGTTTGCGATCTTCGGCCTCGGTTGCTTCTGGGGTGCCGAACGGCGGTTCTGGCAGCGCGACGGCGTGGTCAGCACCGTGGTCGGTTACGCCGGTGGCTACACGCCGAACCCGACCTACGAAGAAGTCTGCTCGGGCCTGACCGGCCACAGCGAGGTGGTACTGGTTGTGTTTGACCAGGACAAGATCAGCTATGAAGAACTGCTGAAAATGTTCTGGGAGTTGCACAACCCCACCCAGGGCATGCGCCAGGGCAACGACATCGGCACCCAATACCGCTCGGTGATCTACGCGGTGAAACCTGAGCATCTGGAAGCGGCCAAGGCCAGCGCCGATGCCTATCAGGCTGAATTGAACAAGGCGGGCCTGGGTGTGATCACGACTGAAATCGAACAAGCCCCGACGGTGTATTTCGCCGAGGCGTACCACCAGCAGTACCTGGCGAAGAATCCGCAAGGCTATTGCGGCATCGGCGGTACCGGCGTGACCTGCCCTATCTGACGCCAAAAGCATCGCGGGCAAGCCCGCTCCCACCTTGGAATGCATTCCAAATGTGGGAGCGGGCTTGCCCGCGATAGCGTTCCGACAGGCGACTCATTACTCAGCGATGAGCCAATCCATCTGCCACCCACCCTGGGTCTGACCAAGTTTCTTGGACAGCCACGGCAGCAGCTCACGAAGCTCCTCCTCCAGCCCCCACGGCGGGTTGGCAATCGCCAGGCCCGAGCCGGTCAGGGTGTTGGGCGTGTCCAACGGATGCACCAGCAATTCCACACGCAGCAGCTTCGGCGCGCCGGTGCCGGCCAGGTCCTGATAGAAACGCCGCAGCATGCGCTGGTCCTTCACCGGGTACCAGATCGCCGCGACGGTCTGGCGCATGCGGCTGACCGCTTCCTTGAGGGACGCCGCGCAGCGCTGCATCTCATCAAGTTGTTCAAACGGGGGATCGATCAGCATCAACGCGCGTTTTTCCGGCACTGGCAGCAAAGCACGTGGCACATGCCAGCCTTCGCCCAAGTGCACTTTGACCCGGCGATCGCCTTTCATGTTGTCCTTGAGCAGCACGCCGTCTTCCGGGTGCTTCTCATTAAGCAATACACGGTCCTGGGGCCGCGTGAGGCGGCGCGCCAGCTCCGGCGAGCCTGGGTAGTAGCGCAGCTGGCCGTCCGGGTTCATCTCGTGCAGCACACGCATGTAGTCGGCGGTGAGTGGCGGCAGGTCGCTTTCGCCCCACAGGCGCGCAATGCCTTCCAGGTATTCGCCGGTGCGGTTGGCCTGGTCGCCCTGCAAGTCGTACAGGCCAATCCCGGCGTGGGTGTCGAGGTAGGCGAACGGCTGCTCCTTGCGCGACATCAGGGCGATGAGGCGGGTCAAGGTCAGGTGTTTGAAGACATCGGCGTGGTTGCCGGCGTGAAAGGCGTGACGATAATTCATGGTTGCTCCTGCGCAGGGGGCGAAGTTTACCTTCTACGGCGGCAAAGGTGCAGGGCTGCGTGTCGGGCGGTGCTTATGTCGCAAAGGCAGGCGCACTGCCGAAAACAATCTATGGCTGCTGTGGGAGCTGGCTTGCCTGCGATGGCATCACCGCGGTATTACCCATACACCGCGGTGCTGGCATCGCAGGCAAGCCAGCCCCCACATTGCTTGGGGGCAACCCTGGAATCCAAGGAGGTCAACCCGCATCATGAAAGACGCCACCATTGCATTGCACCACGGCTTCAAGTCGGACCCGACCACCAAGGCCGTCGCCGTGCCGATCTACCAGAACGTCGCCTTCGAGTTCGATAATGCCCAGCATGGCGCCGACCTGTTCAATCTGGACGTGCCCGGCAACATCTACACACGCATCATGAACCCTACCAACGACGTGCTGGAGCAGCGCATTGCCGCCCTTGAAGGCGGTATCGCCGCCCTGGCCGTGTCGGCCGGTAGCGCGGCAATCCACTATGCAATCCAGACCCTGACCCGTGCGGGCGACAATATCGTCACCACGCCCCAGCTTTACGGCGGCACCTACACCTTGTTCGCCCACCTGCTGCCAAGCTTTGGCGTCGACGTGCGCTTCGCCCGCGACGACTCTGCCCAGGCCATCGCCGACTTGATCGACGACAACACCAAGCTGGTCTACTGCGAAAGCATCGGCAACCCGGCAGGCAATATTATCGACATTGAAGCCCTGGCCGATGTCGCCCATGCGCGCGGCGTACCGCTGATGGTGGATAACACCGTGGCCACGCCGATCCTGTGCAAGCCGATTCAGTTCGGCGCCGACATCGTGGTGCACTCGGTCACCAAATACGTGGGCGGCCATGGCAACTCCCTGGGCGGTGTGATCGTCGACAGCGGCACCTTCCCCTGGACCCAATACCCGGAAAAATTCCCCGGCCTCAACCAACCGGAGCCGGCCTACCACGGGGTGGTCTACACGGAAAAGTTCGGCCCCGCCGCCTTCATTGCCCGCGCCCGCACTGTGCCGTTGCGCAACACCGGGGCTGCGCTGGCGCCGATGAATGCATTTCTGTTGCTGCAAGGCCTGGAAACCCTGGCCTTGCGCATGGAGCGCCATACCGAAAACGCGCTGAAGGTTGCGCAGTTCCTGCAAGGCCACGCCGAGGTGGAGTGGGTCAGCTACGCCGGGCTGCCGGACCACCCGCACCACGCCTTGGCGCAGAAATACATGCAGGGCAAACCCTCGGCGATCCTGTCATTCGGCTTGAAGGGCGGCTATGACGCGGGCGTGCGTTTCTACGATGCCCTGCAAATCTTCAAGCGGTTGGTGAATATTGGCGATGCCAAATCCCTGGCCTGCCACCCCGCGTCCACCACTCACCGGCAGATGAACGAGCAGGAACAGGCCAAGGCCGGCGTGAAGCCGGAGATGATTCGCCTGTCGGTCGGCATCGAGGCGATTGAAGACTTGATCGAGGACCTGCAGCAGGCCCTGGCTTCAACTCAACTCTGAAGCCAGATAATCCGCCAGCGCTTGAGGGCTGACGTCGGGCCTGCGCGAAAAGTAGGCGACCTTGTGCCGCAAGGTCGCAGGCCTGAACGCGGTGTAGAGGTCCGGGCGCTGCTCTTCGAGCCATTGCAGCAGGTTGCCGATCAGCACCTGCGGCGATCGCTCTGCCAAGTGCTCAAGCAGCGACGCAGGCACTTGCCACCATGGGCTGGCCTTGGCCGCCGTGGCCGGGCTGGTGCTGACGGCCAGCGGCTGGCCATTGATCAGGTAGCGCTGAAACACCGGCAACACGCGTGCGGCCTCATCGCCGAGCTTCTGCAGAATGGGCAGCCACTGAGCGCCATCCCAAAAGCGTAAAAACACCGCCTGCTCATCCGGCAACCACACTTTGGTCAGGCCTTGCAGGTGCGCAGCCACCGTCTCCGGCGGGCTGGACGAGACCGCGAGCCAACCCCAGTCCGTTGCCTCGGCGCTGGCGACCCAATCAAGGAAGGCACTGCCCGGCTCAACAATGCCCACATAAGGCATGACGTCGACCCATTCGGCGTAAGCCGTACCGGCCCATATCGAATGCGGCAATTTCCTCGGTGCCAGGGTTTGCCATGCATTAAGCGGCCTGGCTTCGCTGGCGCTGCCCAACACTGCGTAGAGGCGCTCCTCGGGTTGTAGTGGCCACTGTGCGAGCCAGGCGCTGGGAACCATGGACTGAGACATCGGGATAAATTCCATTTAAGGGTGAGAGTGTCCGGGAATATCACACTGGCCGTTCTTGCAGCGCTCACACTCCTCGCAAAACGGCGCACTGCGCTTGAGGCTGGCAACCTGTACGCCACTGAGTGGTGCAGCAACAGCCGCTGACAACTTTGCGGTGACACCCGGCATCAGCGGCATCGGCACAGCAGCGGGCGCACCGCCAACCTGGATCGGCACACTGCTGAAAATTCCGGCGGCCGACAGCGTGATCGATTGCCCTCCGGCCTGGATTGTCACGCTGGCGCCCGCATCGATGACCACGCTTTGCCCGGCGCCGATCTGGATGGTCCGCCCGGCCCGCACCTGCTGCGAGCCAGCGACGACCAGATGATCATCCTGCTTGAGTTCCGCGAGGCGATTGCCATGGGTGATGCGCTGCTCTTCACCCAGCAGCTCATGGTGGGATTCGCCACCCACCTTGAGCCGACGCTGGTTATCCACCTGGACGTGTTGGTCATGCAAGACGTGCTGGGTCCAGTCGCGCTGGGCACGCAGGTAAATCTCCTCGGCGCCTTTGCGATCCTCAATGCGCAACTCGTTGTAACCGCCGCCGCCCGGAGTGCTTTGGCTTCGGAACAGGCTGCGGGTCTTTTCCGCCGGCAGGTCAAGGGGCAACAGATTCGCCGCGTTGGGCAGGCAGCCCATCACCAGCGGCATATCCACGTCGCCATTGACGAAGCCCACCAGCACCTCCATGCCGACCCGCGGGATCAGCACCGCACCGTAACGGTCGTGAGCCCAGCCGCTGGCTACCCGCAGCCAGCAACTGGAGTACTCGTTGTGTCCGCCGTCGCGATCCCAGGCCATCTGCACTTTGACGCGACCGTATTCGTCGCAATGGACCTCAGCGTCGGCAGGCCCGGTGACCACTGCGTTCTGGTAGCCCGATATTTGCGGGCGGGACATGATCAGCGGCGTTCGAAACGGCACATCCCAAGGTGTGACGACAAACTCATTGTGGTAGCCGGGGGAGACGCCATCGTCATAAGTGTCAGGCGCAGATTCCTCAAGGACCTGAGGCTGTTGCCCTGAATGGTACAACCGGGTAACCAACCACAAATTATTCCATTCCGGACGAGGGTGCCCGGTCATCTTCAGGAACTGCCCAGTGGACAAGGCCGGCTGGTCACCACTACCGCTGGCTTGGCGAAAGTCACTGCGATGACGCTCAAGCACCCGTTGCGCCAAGTACTTGCCATGGGTTCGATCAGTGAAGTGCCCAGGGTAGTACTGCTCATTCAGCACAGGCTGTTGCCCGCTGGATGCCGCGCTTTCCAGGACCAGACCGGGCTTTTTGAAATCATAATCGCGCACGCTTACGCCGGTGGTGCGGGTCTCCAACCGCAGGATGAAGTGCTTGATCGCAGGGGCCCCGGCCACCATGGCGGAACCGGCCGAGTAGGGAGTGGCTTGGTCTGGCTGGGTGAACACGCTTTGGTCATCGCCAAACACCAACAGATGGCGTTCGGGGCTGTGCTGGAAGTGATAGTGAATGCCCGACTCCACGCACAAGCGCTGAATGAACGCCAGATCGGTTTCGCCGAACTGAACACAGTACTCACGCTCGGGGTATTGCCCACTCAGCTGAAACGCAAAGGCATCACCCTGGATACCCTGTGCCTCCAGTGCCAGCGCAATGATCTGCGGCACGGTTTTTTTCTGAAAGATCCGCTGGTGCGTGCTGTGTTCCAGGTAAGCCAACTGCGGCACCAGGGTGATCTGGTAACGGGTCAGGCGCTTGCCGGAATCGCCTTGCGCCACCCGGTACACCTGGCCATGAACGCCGTGTCCTTGCGCATCAAACCCCAGGAACGCCTGACGGTGCAGGAGGCTATCGAGGTCCAGGTCGGGTTGTTCGCTCACCAACTCAAGGTCAAAACGAAAAGGCAGGCTGATAAATTCATCACCCGAAAACCCTCGAACCTTGAGTTCACTGGGCTGCCCATCAAGGGTCAGGTTAAAGGCACTTTGATTGGCAAGAGCAAACATCCGGTGTCTCTCCGCAAGGGGTGGGCGAGCGATTCTGCACCAGCTTTTCACCCACCAGAGCACACCACAGACAAATCAGTAAGCTCCTACACCCTGGGTGCCGGATTCTTCATGTATCTGGCGTCGAAGGCACGCCAAGGCCGTGCTAGCGTAATAGCTCCTCCTCACCGGATCACTGGAAAAAGCATGGCCACCCGCTACGCAAAAATCATCCTGACCCTGGCCCTCGCCGCCTTCGCCACCCTGGTTGCGTTCAACAACATCACGGACTACGGCTCCAACTTCGCCTTCGTCCAACATGTGTTGAGCATGGACACCACCTTCCCGAACAACGCCGCCATGTATCGGGCAATCACGACGCCGTGGATGTGGCACGCGGCCTACGTGCTGATCATTCTCGGCGAGGCGCTCACCGCTGTACTGCTGGCGCGGGGCGCGCTATCGCTATGGCGCGCGCGGCATGCAGGCGGGAGCGAATTCAACCGCGCCAAGGCAGGTGCAACAGCCGGCCTGACCCTCGGCTTTGTGGTGTGGTTTTTTGGCTTTATGGTGGTCGGCGGTGAATGGTTTCTGATGTGGCAGTCCCATCAGTGGAACGGCCAGGAAGCGGCATTCAAGTTCTACATGGCGATCCTGGGCGTGCTGATTTTTCTCAATCAGCCGGATGCTGGCTGAACTGGCAGCGGGACGCGGAGCGTCCGGGGTGGCATTCCCACGCGGAGCATGGGAACGATCAAAACGATCAAAAAAAGGCCCGCTATCCTAAGGATGCGGGCCTTTTTTCTAACGCAATTGGCGCTTACCGCCCACCGAGTTACTTGTTGAGGTTGTAGTCTTTTTCCGCTGCATCAAAACGCTCGACCATACCCGCAGTCGGTGCGCCCATCTTGCTCACGAAATAGATCGCCAGGCTGGCGAAGATAAAGCCCGGGATGATTTCGTACAGGCCCAGCAGATTGAAGTGCTTCCACACGATCACGGTGATCGCGCCGACCAGAATACCGGCCAGTGCGCCGTTACGGGTCATGCCTTTCCAGATCACCGAGATCAGCACCACAGGGCCGAACGCAGCGCCGAAGCCTGCCCAGGCGTAGCTCACCAGGCCCAGTACGCGGTTGTCCGGGTTGGCGGCCATGGCGATGGCGATCAGGGCCACCAACAGCACCATCGCGCGACCCACCCACACCAGCTCAACCTGGGAGGCGTTTTTGCGCAGGAAGGTTTTGTAGAAGTCTTCGGTCAGCGCGCTGGAGCACACCAACAGTTGGCAGCTCAGGGTGCTCATCACCGCCGCCAGGATGGCCGACAGCAGCACGCCCGCGATCCATGGGTTGAACAGCAGCTTGGCCAGCTCGATAAACACACGCTCGTGGTTCTCGGTGACAGGACCGGCCACTTCCGGGTGCGCGGAGAAGTAAGCAATACCGAAGAAGCCCACCGCCACGGTGCCGGCGAGGCACAGGATCATCCAGGTCATGGAGATGCGACGCGCCTTGGCGATCGACTTCACCGAATCCGCCGCCATGAAACGCGCGAGGATATGCGGCTGGCCGAAGTAACCCAGGCCCCAGCCCATCAGCGAGATGATGCCGATGAAACTGGTGTTTTTGAGCATGTTGAAGTTGTCGGGGTTCTTGGCTTCGATCGCCAGGAACGTGGTGTCGACACCACCGGTGGCCAGCAGCACGATGATTGGCGTGAGGATCAGCGCGAAGATCATCAGCGTAGCTTGCACAGTGTCGGTCCAGCTGACCGCCAGGAAGCCACCCACGAAGGTGTAGGCGATGGTCGCCGCAGCACCGGCCCACAGCGCGGTCTCGTAGGACATGCCGAAGGTGCTTTCAAACAGACGGGCGCCCGCCACGATGCCGGACGCGCAGTAGATGGTGAAGAACACCAGGATCACTACCGCAGAGATGATCCGCAGCAGGCCGCTTTTATCTTCGAAACGGCTGGAGAAGTAATCCGGCAGCGTCAGGGCGTCGCCGTTGTGCTCGGTCTGCACCCGCAGGCGACCGGCCACGAACAGCCAGTTGAGGTAGGCACCGACGATCAGGCCGATGGCAATCCAGCTTTCCGACAGGCCGGACATGTAGATCGCGCCCGGCAAGCCCATCAGCAACCAGCCGCTCATGTCCGAGGCACCGGCCGACAAGGCCGTGACCACGCTACCGAGGCTGCGACCGCCGAGGATGTAATCAGAAAGGTTGTTGGTGGAGCGATAGGCCATGAAGCCGATCAGCACCATTGCTGCGATGTAGATCACGAATGTGATCAGGGTTGGATTGCTAACGCTCATAGGAGTGACGCCCTGGCTTTGTTTTTATGTAGCAGCGGTCTGGCAGACGGCCACCCATTGGTAACGGGTAGACGATACGGCGAGCCGCGCATTTATGACTGGCGTTTCCCCAGGAAAGCCGCCAGCCGATGAACCGACCCTTGCGAGTGGTTGCACCTTGGGCGCGAATGCTATTCAACAAAGTAAATAAGGTGCAACCAGTTTCTTGAGATTAAGTTGCACCTCGATATGTTTTCGCGAAAATACCGGGTTTTTGCTCCTTTTCGGAGCAAGAACAGCCGATTTTAGAAGTAAACGCACCAAGACGCAGCGTATTCCGTCGAGGGCCGAAATTTTTCCCGATCACGATCGAAAAATTCCTGAACAATTTGGGTTGCACCCGGTTGCACCTCTGCATGCGCAAAGCTAATCTTGCCGCCAGCAGATGCCACTCGGTAGTGGCACCCATGAGGATAAAAAGATGGCAACGACCACCCTTGGGGTCAAACTCGACGACCCGACCCGCGAACGCCTCAAGGCAGCCGCGACCTCCATTGATCGCACGCCGCACTGGCTGATCAAGCAGGCGATTTTCAATTACCTGGAGAAACTCGAGGGTGGTGCAACCCTGACCGAGCTCAATGGCTCGGGCAGCAAGGACGCTGAAGACGCCGGCGAAGTGCAACCGGACCACGCCCACCAGTGCTTCCTGGAGTTTGCCGAAAGCATTCTGCCGCAATCGGTATTGCGCGCCTCGATCACCGCCGCTTACCGCCGCCCGGAGCCGGAAGTGGTGCCGATGCTGATCGAGCAGGCGCGCCTGCCGCAGCCAATGGCCGAGGCCACCAACAAGCTGGCCGCCTCGATTGCCGAAAAACTGCGCAACCAGAAGAGCGCTGGCGGCCGTGCCGGTATTGTTCAGGGCTTGCTGCAAGAATTCTCCCTGTCGTCCCAGGAAGGCGTAGCGCTGATGTGCCTGGCCGAAGCGCTGCTGCGCATCCCGGACAAGGGCACCCGCGACGCGCTGATCCGAGACAAGATCAGCACCGGCAACTGGCAGCCGCACTTGGGCAATAGCCCATCGCTGTTCGTTAACGCGGCCACCTGGGGCTTGCTGCTGACCGGCAAACTGGTCGCCACCCATAACGAAGCGGGCTTGACCTCGTCCCTGAGCCGCATCATCGGCAAGAGCGGCGAGCCGATGATCCGCAAGGGCGTCGACATGGCCATGCGCCTGATGGGCGAGCAGTTCGTCACCGGCGAAACCATCGCCGAAGCCCTGGCCAATGCGAGCAAGTTCGAAGCCAAGGGTTTCCGCTATTCCTACGACATGCTCGGTGAAGCCGCGCTGACCGAACACGACGCCCAGAAGTACCTGGCCTCGTACGAACAAGCCATTCACTCCATCGGCAAAGCCTCCCACGGCCGTGGGATTTATGAAGGCCCGGGCATCTCCATCAAACTCTCGGCACTGCACCCGCGTTACAGCCGTGCGCAGTACGAGCGCGTGATGGACGAGCTGTACCCGCGCCTGCTGTCGCTGACCTTGCTGGCCAAGCAATACGACATCGGCCTGAACATCGACGCCGAAGAGGCCGACCGCCTGGAGCTGTCGCTCGACCTGCTGGAACGCCTGTGCTTCGAGCCGCAACTGACCGGCTGGAACGGCATCGGCTTCGTGATCCAGGCCTACCAGAAGCGTTGCCCGTATGTGATCGACTACGTGATCGACCTGGCACGCCGCAGCCGCCATCGCCTGATGATCCGCCTGGTAAAAGGCGCGTACTGGGACAGCGAAATCAAACGCGCCCAGGTCGAAGGCCTGGAAGGCTACCCGGTGTACACCCGCAAGGTGTACACCGACGTTTCCTACATTGCCTGCGCACGCAAACTGCTGTCGGTGCCGGAAGTCATCTACCCGCAGTTCGCCACGCACAACGCCCACACGCTGTCGGCCATTTACCATATCGCCGGTCAAAACTATTACCCCGGCCAGTACGAGTTCCAGTGCCTGCACGGCATGGGCGAACCGCTGTACGAGCAGGTTGTAGGCAAGGTTTCCGAGGGCAAGCTGAACCGTCCGTGCCGCGTGTACGCTCCGGTCGGCACCCACGAAACATTGCTGGCGTACCTGGTGCGTCGCCTGCTGGAAAACGGCGCCAACACCTCATTCGTCAACCGCATTGCCGACCATACCATTTCGATTCAGGAGCTGGTGGCCGACCCAGTGGCCAACATCGAGCAGATGGCCACGCTGGAAGGCGGCTTCGGCCTGCCGCACCCGCGTATCCCGCTGCCGCGTGACCTGTATGGCAGCGACCGCGCCAACTCGGCCGGTATCGACCTGGCCAACGAACATCGCTTGGCGTCGCTGTCTTGCGCACTGTTGGCCACCGCGCACAACAACTGGAAAGCCGCGCCGATGCTGGGCTGCGCTTCCAGTAATGAAGCCGCTGCAGCGGTGCTGAACCCGTCCGATCTGCGTGATGTGGTGGGCCATGTACAGGAAGCCACCGTCGAAGACGTCGACAATGCGATCCAGTGCGCGATCAACGCCGGCCCGATCTGGCAGGCCACGCCGCCCGCCGAACGTGCCGCGATCCTGGAGCGCGCCGCCGACTTGATGGAAGGCGAGATCCAGCCGCTGATGGGCCTGCTGGCCCGTGAAGCCGGCAAAACCTTCGCCAACGCCATCGCCGAAGTGCGCGAAGCCGTGGACTTCCTGCGTTACTACGCGGTGCAGGCGCGCAACGATTTCACCAACGATGCCCACCGCCCCCTCGGGCCAGTGGTCTGCATCAGCCCGTGGAACTTCCCGCTGGCAATCTTCAGCGGTCAAGTAGCCGCTGCACTGGCCGCCGGTAACCCGGTACTGGCCAAGCCGGCCGAACAAACCCCACTGGTGGCCGCACAGGCCGTGCGTATCCTGCTCGAAGCCGGTATCCCGGAAGGCGTGCTGCAACTGCTGCCGGGCCAGGGCGAAACCGTCGGTGCCCGTCTGGTCGGTGATGATCGCGTCAAAGGCGTGATGTTTACCGGTTCCACCGAAGTGGCGCGCCTGCTGCAACGCAATGTCGCCGGTCGCCTGGATGCCCAGGGCCGCCCGATCCCGCTGATCGCCGAAACCGGTGGCCAGAACGCGATGATCGTCGACTCTTCGGCGCTCACCGAACAAGTGGTGATCGACGTCGTTTCCTCGGCCTTCGACAGCGCTGGCCAGCGTTGCTCGGCCCTGCGCGTACTGTGCCTGCAGGAAGATTCGGCCGACCGCGTGATCGAAATGCTCAAGGGCGCCATGGCTGAATGCCGCCTGGGCAACCCGGAGCGCCTGTCGGTGGATATCGGCCCGGTGATCGACGCCGAAGCCAAGGCCGGCATCGAGAAACACATCCAGGCCATGCGCGACAAAGGCCGCAACGTGTACCAGGTGGCGATCGCCGACGGCGAAGAGATCAAGCGCGGCACCTTCGTGATGCCAACCCTGATCGAGCTGGAAAGCTTCGACGAGCTGCAACGCGAGATCTTCGGCCCGGTACTGCACGTGGTGCGCTACAAGCGCAAAGAGATCGACCAGTTGATCGGCCAGATCAATGCCTCCGGCTACGGCCTGACCCTGGGCGTGCACACGCGCATCGACGAGACCATCGCCAAGGTGATCGACAATGTGCATGCCGGTAACGTCTATGTGAACCGCAACATCGTTGGTGCCGTGGTCGGCGTGCAGCCGTTCGGCGGCGAAGGTTTGTCGGGTACTGGCCCGAAAGCTGGCGGTCCGCTGTACCTGTACCGCCTGCTGTCGACTCGCCCTACGGATGCCATCGAGCAATCCTTCGTGCGCGGCGACAAGCTGGCTGCACCGGACGTGCGCCTGCGCGACGCCATGAGCCAACCGCTGACCACCCTGAAAACCTGGGCCGACAGCAACACGTTCAGTGACCTGAGCGCCCTGTGCAGCCAGTTTGCCGCACAGTCGCAAAGCGGTATCACCCGCCAACTGGCCGGCCCGACCGGCGAGCGCAACAGCTATGCCATCCTGCCCCGCGAGCACGTGTTGTGCCTGGCGGAAGTGGAAGGCGACCTGCTGACGCAACTGGCGGCGGTATTGGCGGTTGGTGGCTCGGCGGTATGGCCGGAAACTGACCTGACCAAAGCCTTGTTCCCACGCCTGCCGAGGGAAGTTCAGGCGAAGATCAAGCGTGTGGCTGACTGGACCAAGGACGAGGTGGTGTTCGACGCCGTTGTGCACCACGGTGATTCCGACCAACTGCGTGCGGTGTGCCAGCAAGTGGCGCAGCGCGGTGGCGCGATTGTTGGGGTGCATGGTTTGTCGCAAGGTGAGACGGCGATTGCGCTGGAGCGCCTGGTGATCGAGCGGGCATTGAGCGTTAACACGGCTGCGGCGGGTGGTAACGCGAGCCTGATGACCATCGGTTAACTCATGTGGGAGCTGGCTTGCCTGCGATAGCGGTGGGCCAGTGACTTAGATGTCAGCTGGCACGGCCTCATCGCGGGCAAGCCAGCTCCCACATTGACCGCATCCAACCTTTCGCCCGCGTTCTGCCCCTCCATCACGCAAATCAATCTTGCTATCCAGCCTCTATTCGCGCACTTAGACTCAGGCCATTCCCTTCAAAGGTAAGCCGCCATGTCCGAGACGCTGCTCAGTTCCCGCAATCTGGCTTTCGAGCTGTACGAAGTCCTCGATGCCGAGGGCCTGACCCAGCGCGAGCGGTTTGCCGAGCACAACCGTGAAACCTTCGACGCCGCCATCAGCACGGCGCGCAGCATTGCCGAGAAGTATTTCGCGCCGCACAACCGCAAAAATGACGAGAACGAACCGCGCTACGAAGATGGCCAGGCGATCCTGATCCCTGAAGTCAAATCCGCCGTGGACGCTTTTCTGGAAGCGGGCTTTCTGAACGCTGCCCGCAGTTTCGAAGCCGGTGGCATGCAGTTGCCTACCCTGCTCTCCCAAGCCTGTTTCGCGCACTTTCAGTCGGCCAACGCAGCGTCAACGTCCTACCCGTTCCTGACCATGGGCGCCGCCAACCTGATCGAAAGCTTCGGCACCGAGGCGCAAAAACAGCGCTTCCTGCAGCCGATGATCGAAGGCCGCTTCTTCGGCACCATGGCCCTCACCGAGCCACATGCCGGCTCGTCGCTGTCGGATATTCGTACCCGCGCAGAGCCTGCGTCCGACGGCACGTATCGACTCAAGGGCAACAAGATCTTCATCTCCGGCGGCGACCACCCGCTGTCGGAAAACATCGTGCATATGGTGCTGGCCAAGCTGCCGGACGCGCCGCCTGGGGTGAAGGGCATTTCGCTGTTTATCGTGCCCAAATTCCTGGTCAACGAGGATGGCAGCCTGGGCGCGCGTAACGACGTGCTGCTGGCCGGGCTGTTTCACAAGATGGGCTGGCGGGGCACCACGTCCACAGCGCTTAACTTCGGCGATAACGGCAACTGCGTCGGCTATCTGGTGGGCAAACCCCATCAGGGCTTGAGTTGCATGTTCCAGATGATGAACGAGGCACGCATCGGCGTGGGCATGGGTGCGGTGATGCTGGGTTACGCCGGCTACCTCTATTCACTGGAATACGCCCGCGAACGCCCGCAAGGTCGCCTGCCTGACAGCAAAGACCCGAGCACCGCGCCGGTTTCGATTATCCAGCACGCCGATATCAAGCGCATGCTGTTGACCCAGAAAGCCTATGTGGAAGGTGCCTTCGACCTGGGCCTGTACGCGGCTCGGTTGTTTGACGACACCACCACGCTGGAAACCGAAGTCGAGCGCAAGCACGCCCACGAACTGCTCGACCTGCTCACGCCCATCGTCAAATCCTGGCCATCGGAGTTCTGCCTCAAGGCCAACGAACTGGCGATCCAGATCCTCGGCGGCCACGGCTACACCCGCGAATACCCGGTGGAGCAGTACTACCGCGATAACCGCCTGAACCCGATCCATGAAGGCACCCACGGCATCCAGTCCCTGGATTTGCTCGGGCGCAAGCTCGCGCAAAACGGCGGCGCGGGCTTGAAGCAACTGGTCCGCCTGATCGCCGAAACCGGCGCTCGGGCTCAGGAATACGCCTCACTGACGGCCCTGCGCGAACCGCTGGAGCAATTGGTCAGCCGCCTGCAAAGCGTGACGATTGGCCTGCTGACGGATCTCGCCCACGGCAAGGTCAACAGCAGCCTGGCGAACTCGGCACTGTACTTGAAGGTGTTCGGGCACACGGTGATTGGCTGGCGCTGGCTGGAGCAGGCGATTCGCGCCGAGGAAGGTTTGGCCAAGGGGAATGCGGCCGATGTGGCCTTTTATAAAGGCAAGCTCCAGGCCGCCCGGTACTTCCTGACCTGGGAAGTACCGAGCTGCCATCATGAACTGGCGATTCTGGAGGCACGCGATGACACGTGCCTGGGCATGCAGGACGCGTGGTTCTAAGGCGTTCCGATCGCCTTGGATATCACTTCGACCGTGGCGCTGACTTGCTCTTGGTAACGGTCGAGTTCCTGCTGGTGATGCTTTTGCATGTCGATCTGCTCGGCGCACAGGTTCAGCGCAGCCAGTACCAATAATTTGTCACCGATCAGGGTCGGGTACTTTTTCTTGGTGGTGGCCAGGGAGGCCTTGAGCATGGTCACGGCGTGCATCAGGGTTTGATCCTCCCCTTGCGGCGCCTTGATCGAGTAATCCTCTCCGAGAATCGAAACGACCTTTATCCCTTCATTCATGCGCCGACAGGCCCTGCGCTCACACGCTCAACCAGCGCCTGGATACGCGCGGCGGTGGCGCCATGTTTTTCTTCCTGTTCCATCAGGTTCAGTTGCAGGCTGTCGTTTTCATCCTTGGCGCGGGCCAGTTCCGCCTTCAGGGCTTCATTGCTGCCGAGCAGGTCTTGGTTTTGTTGTACGAGGTCAGTGACCAGCTGTTCAAGCTGGCTGAGGGATGCTTCTAACATTTTGATTTCTCGGGCATTTTCAAAGGGCGGTGACGATAAAGAAAATTCACCTCGGATGCCAGGGTTATCCCCGGCAGGCAGCCCGTTTTTTAAGGGCCGGGCCGCACTTTCGAGCCTTAGTGACTGCATTTACCCGATCTGGTTCCTGAATCCGTCCAACCCCTCGTCAGATGCGACAAAAGCGCGCGCCCCCTTAAGACTTTAGTCGCATGGCCGATACGCAATGCACACCTCGTCTCATGGCCGCACGGATCGCGCTTCTCCCCAGGACTCCCGCATGTCTCTTCGTAATATGAATATCGCTCCGAGGGCCTTCCTTGGCTTTGCGTTTATTGGCGCGCTGATGTTGTTTCTCGGCGTGTTCGCCTTGAACCAGATGAGCAAGATTCGCGCAGCCACCGAAGACATCACCCAGTCCAGCGTGCCGAGCATTCGCGCCCTCGACGAATTCACCCAGCTGACCCTGCGCCTGCGCGTGCTGTCGTACCGCCTGCTGACCAACCGCGAGCCGGACGTGCAGCAAAAAACCCTGGAAGCCTTTGAGCTGCGCAACCAGCAGATTCGTGCCGCCCAAGGCGTCTACGAAAAACTTATAGAAAGCAGCGAAGAGCGCGCCACCTACAACGAATACGTACGTTTGCTCGGCCAGTACCATCAGATCGAGGAGCGCATGAAGAGCCTGTCACGCGCCAACCAGATTGATGAGCTGCGCGCCTTGCTCAACACCGAATTACTGAGTAATTCCGAGCAAGTCAACGCGGTGCTCACGCGCCTGCTGGACATCAACAACCAAATGGCCAACGCCACCAACCAAGAAGCCAAAGACCAATACGACATGGCCTTTGATCTGGTAGTGGGCCTGCTGATCATTGCCACCGCGCTGACCCTGCTGTTCGCCTGGCTGCTGACCCGCAGCATCACGCTGCCCATTGCCCAGGCCCTGGAAGCCGCCGAAGAAGTCGCTGAAGGCAACCTCACACGCCCGATCAAGGTTGATGGCAACGATGAAGCCGGCCGCCTGCTCGCTGCCATGGCCAAGATGCAGGACAAGCTGCGCGACACCCTGCAACGCATCGCTGGCTCCGCGACCCAGCTTGCGTCCGCGGCAGAAGAACTGAATGCCGTCACCGACGAAAGTGCCCGTGGCCTGACCCAGCAGAACAATGAAATCGAGCAAGCCGCCACCGCCGTCAACGAGATGACCAGTGCCGTTGAAGAAGTCGCGCGCAACGCGGTGAGCACCTCCGAAGCCTCGCGCAACGCCACCACGTCTGCCGGTGACGGCCGTGACCTGGTGCAGGAAACCGTCAGCGCCATCGAGCGCATGAGCGGCGATGTGCAAGCCACCGCCACCTTGATTGGCAACCTGGCCAATGAGTCCCGCGATATCGGCAAAGTGCTCGACGTGATTCGCGGCCTGGCCGACCAGACCAACCTGCTGGCCCTGAACGCCGCGATTGAAGCGGCGCGCGCCGGTGAAGCCGGTCGTGGGTTTGCCGTGGTGGCCGATGAAGTGCGCGCGCTGGCCCATCGCACCCAGCAGTCGACCAGCGAGATCGAGCGGATGATCGGCAGCATTCAGGCCGGCACCGAGCATGCGGTGGATTCGATGCGCAACAGCACCGAACGTGCGGAGTCGACGTTGAACATCGCCAAAGGCGCGGGAATGTCGCTGGACACCATCAACACTGCGATTGTGGAGATCAACGAACGCAACCTGGTGATCGCCAGCGCGGCCGAAGAGCAGGCGCAAGTGGCGCGGGAAGTGGACCGTAACCTGGTGAATATTCGTGATTTGTCGGTGCAGTCGGCCACGGGTGCCAGCCAGACCAGTGCGGCGAGCAGTGAGTTGTCGCGCTTGGCGGTGGACCTGAATGGGATGGTGGGGCGCTTCAGGCTCTAACTGACACCAGTGATCCCTTGTGGGAGCTGGCTTGCCTGCGATAGCAATCTAACAGTCAATAACCCCAGTGACTGATACACCGCTATCGCAGGCAAGCCAGCTCACACATTGACAGCGGACGCAGAGCGTCCAACGAGGCATTCCCACGCAGAGCGTGGGAACGATCTTTTGACAGCACAGCAATTCAACAGGTTAGAATCGCTGGCACGCAGACTGCATGGTCAGTTTGCGCCCCGTCTTCCCCGCTCTGGAGTACTGCCTTTGAATGCAACGACCATCAACAGCCTGTTCTTGATCGGCGCGTTGCTGGTGGGTGCGAGCATTCTGGTGAGTTCTCTTTCCTCGCGCTTAGGGATCCCGATTCTGGTGATCATCCTGGCGGTGGGCATGGCCGCCGGCGTCGATGGCGGCGGCATCATCTTCGATAACTACCCAACCGCGTACCTGGTGGGCAACCTCGCATTGGCCGTGATCCTGCTCGACGGCGGTTTGCGCACACGGGTGGCGAGTTTTCGCGTGGCACTCTGGCCGGCGTTGTCGCTGGCCACGGTGGGGGTGTTGATCACCACCGGCCTCACCGGCATGGCGGCGGCCTGGCTGTTCGACCTCAATATCATCCAAGGCTTGCTGATCGGCGCGATTGTCGGCTCCACGGACGCCGCAGCCGTGTTCTCACTGCTGGGCGGCAAGGGCCTGAACGAGCGGGTCACCGCCAGCCTGGAAATCGAATCCGGCAGCAACGACCCGATGGCGGTATTCCTCACCGTCACCCTGATCGACATGCTGGCCAGCGGCCAGACCGGCCTGCACTGGAGCTTGCTGGCTCACCTGATTCGCGAATTCGGCATCGGCGGCATCGTCGGCCTGGGCGGCGGCTGGCTGATGCTGCAAATGGTCAACCGCATCAACCTGGCCACCGGCCTGTACCCGATCCTGGTGATCGCCGGTGGCCTGGTGGTGTTCGCCCTGACCAATGCCCTGCACGGCAGCGGCTTCCTCGCCGTGTACCTGTGCGGGCTGGTGATCGGCAACCGCCCGGTGCGCAGCCGTCATGGCATTTTGCATATGCTCGATGGCATGGCATGGCTGGCACAGATCGGCATGTTCCTGGTGCTGGGCCTGCTGGTCACACCCCATGACTTGCTGCCCATCGCCCTGCCGGCGCTGGGCCTGGCGCTGTGGATGATCCTGTTTGCGCGGCCGCTGTCGGTGATGGTCGGCCTGCTGCCGTTCAAGGCCTTCCACGGCCGCGAAAAAGCCTTTATCGCCTGGGTCGGCTTGCGCGGCGCGGTGCCGATCATTCTGGCGGTGTTCCCGCTGATGGCCGGCCTGCCGCACGCGCAGCTGTACTTCAACCTGGCGTTCTTTATTGTGCTGGTGTCGCTGCTGGTGCAAGGCACCAGCCTGCCGTGGGTGGCCAAATTGCTGAAGGTCACCGTGCCGCCGGAACCGGCGCCCATCTCCCGCGCCGCGCTGGAAGTGCACGTCACCAGCGAGTGGGAGCTGTTCGTCTACCGCCTGGGCGCGGAAAAATGGTGCATCGGCGCCGCCCTGCGCGAGCTGAAAATGCCCGAAGGCACACGCATCGCCGCACTGTTCCGTGGCCAGCAACTGCTCCATCCGTCGGGTAGTACGGTGCTGGAAGTCGACGATTTACTCTGCGTGATCGGCCACGAACACAACCTGCCGGCCCTCGGCAAACTGTTCAGCCAGGCGCCGCAACGCGGCCTCGACCTGCGTTTCTTCGGCGATTTCGTGCTCGAAGGCGACGCCCAGCTGGGCGCGGTCTCCGCCCTGTACGGGCTTAAGCTCGACGGCATCGACCCGGATATGCCGCTCAGCAGCTTCATCACCCAGAAGGTCGGCGGCGCGCCCATCGTCGGCGACCAGGTGGAGTGGAACAACACAATCTGGACCGTCGCGGTCATGGACGGGAACAAGATCGGAAAAGTCGGCGTCAAATTCCCCGAAGGAAGTCGTCCAGGCCCTGGACTCTTCCTCTAAACTGCGAGGCTATGGCGCCACGCCACCAGCCTCTTTACCTTGCTCGACCGGTATCCATGACCCTACTGCGCACCTTTTTAGCCACTGCCCTGCTGGGCCTGACCCTCTGCGTGGGCAACGTCTACGCCGCCGACCCGCCCAGCACCGACGCCATCCAGCAAAGCCTGGACAAGCTGCCCGACCGCAAGCTGCCCGACGCCGACATGAAGGCGTTGCAGAGCATCCTGCAACAGACGTTGACGTACCTGGGCAACAAGCAGGATTACGAGCAGCGCCTGGCCGACCTCAAGCGCCAGCTGGCAGACGCCCCGCGCCAGACCACCGACAACCAGCGTGAATTGGTGCGGCTCAAGGCAACTAAAATTGTCCCCGTGGCCCAACGCTATGCCTCGCTGCCCGTGCCGCAACTTGAGCAATTGCTCGTGCAGCGCAGCACCCAACAAGGCGACCTGCAAAAAGAGTTGGCCGACGCCAACAGCCTGACCATCGCCGCCCAAACCCGTCCCGAGCGCGCCCAGACCGAAATCAGCAGCAGCCAGACGCGCATCCAGCAGATCAATTCGATCCTCAAGGCTGGTAAAGACAACGGCAAAACCCTCAGCGGCGACCAGCGCAACCAATTGAATGCCGAACTTGCGGCCCTTAATGCCCTGATCCCGCTGCGCCGCCAGGAACTGGCCGGCAACAGCCAACTGCAAGACCTGGGCAACAGCCAGCATGACCTGGTGGTGGAAAAGACCGCGCGCCTGGAACAAGAGATCCAGGACCTGCAAACCCTGATCAACCAGAAACGCCTGGCCCAGTCCCAGCAGACCGTGACCCAGCAGTCCATCGAAGCGCAAAAGGCCGGCGGCAGCAGCCTGCTCGCGACCGAAAGCGCGGCCAACCTCAAGCTCTCCGACTACCTGCTCAAAAGCACTGATCGCCTCAATGACCTGACCCAGAAAAACCTGCAGACCAAGCAGCAACTGGACACCGTCACTCAAAGCGACTCGGCCCTGGACGAGCAGATCAATGTGCTCAAGGGCAGCCTGCTGCTCTCCAAAATCCTCTACAAACAAAAACAGGCGCTGCCGCGTCTTACCGTCGACCGCAACCTGGCGGACGACATCGCCAACATTCGCCTGTACCAGTTCGAGGTCAACCAGCAACGCGAACTGATCAGTACGCCCAGCACCTATGTGGATAGCCTGCTGGCCAATCAGTCGCCGGATGACGTGACGCCACAATTGCGCCGCACTTTGCTGGAACTGGCGATCACTCGCAGCGACCTGCTCGAACGCCTGAGCCGTGAGCTGAGCGCGCTGCTGAACGAATCTATCACCCTGCAACTGAACCAGAAACAACTGCTCAGCACCGCCACCAACCTGCGCGCGACCCTCGACGAGCAAATGTTCTGGATCCCCAGCAACAAGCCGCTGGACACCGAGTGGCTGGAAACCGTGCCGGACCACCTGACCAAGCAAGTCACCACCCTGCCGTGGGCTTCGAGCGTCAGCGAACTGTATGACGGCCTGACCCAGCGCCCGCTGCTGTTCTTGCCGTTGCTGCTGTTGATTGGCGCACTGCTGTGGCGGCGTAAAGCCTTGTACGCGCGCCTGAAAAAGATCCACCTCGATATTGGCCACTTCAAGCGCGACAGCCAATGGCACACGCCGGTGGCCATCCTGGTGAATATCCTGCTGGCGCTGCCGGTGGCCCTGGCGCTGGCATTGTGCGGCTACGCGCTGCAAATAGACGCCCGTGGGCAAAACGCCAACTTGGGCGCGGCCTTGCTGCTGATCGCCCAAGCGTGGCTGGTGTTCTACACCGCCTACCGGATTCTCGCGCCGGGTGGCGTGGCCGAACTGCATTTCCGCTGGGAAAAGCCCCAGGTCGAATTCCTCCAGGGCTGGATCCGCAAGCTCGGGCTGGTGGTGCTGGCGCTGGTAGCCGTAGTGGCCATCGCCGAACACCAGCCGGCCGCGCTGGCCGACGACGTGCTGGGTATCGCTGTGGTGCTGACCTGCTACGCGCTGATGGCCTGGCTGCTGAGTCGCCTGCTGCTGCACAGCCCGACCCACGAAAAAGCCTCATTGTTCCGTAAGGCCGTGGGCCTGGTGTTTACCGCCCTGCCCGTCGCGCTGTTTATCGCCGTGTGCTTTGGCTACTACTACACCGCGCTCAAACTCAGCGACCGGCTGATCAACACGCTGTACCTGCTGATGTTCTGGCTGGTCATCGAGGCCACCTTTGTCCGCGGCCTCGGCGTTGCTGCACGACGCCTGGCCTATGCCCGCGCCCTGGCCAAACGCCAGGCCGCCAAGGAAGCCGGCGACGGCGAAGCGGTGATCGAAGAACCGACCCTGGACATCGAGCAGGTCAACGAACAGTCCATGCGCCTGATCCGCCTGGCCTTGCTCGGCGGCTTTATCGCCGCGCTGTACTGGGTGTGGAAAGACCTGATCACTGTGTTCTCCTACCTGGACAACGTGACCCTCTACGAATACACCAGCGGCACTGGTGCCAATATCAGCATGGTGCCGATCAGCATCGGCGACTTGCTCGGCGCCTCGATCATCGTCGGCATCACCTTCGCCCTGGCGCGCAACCTGCCCGGCCTGCTCGAAGTACTGGTGCTGTCCAAGCTGGACCTGGCCCAAGGCAGCGCTTATGCCACGACCACCTTGCTGTCCTATGTGATCGCCGGCGTCGGTTTCGTCTCCACCTTGTCCACCCTCGGCGTGAGCTGGGACAAGTTGCAATGGCTGGTGGCGGCGCTGTCGGTGGGGTTGGGCTTTGGTATGCAGGAGATCTTCGCCAACTTTATCTCCGGCATCATGATCCTGTTCGAACGCCCGGTGCGCATCGGCGACACCATCACCATCGGCAACCTGTCGGGCACGGTGAGCAAGATCCGCATCCGCGCCACCACGATTACCGACTTCGACCGCAAGGACATCATTGTCCCGAACAAGACGTTTATCACCGGGCAACTGATCAACTGGTCACTGACCGACACCATCACCCGCGTCACCCTGAAACTCGGTGTGGACTACGGCTCTGATCTGGACCTGGTGAAGGAATTGCTGCTCAAGGCCGCGCGTGAAAACCCGCGCGTGCTGAAAGAACCCGAACCCCATGTGTACTTCCTCAACTTCGGCGAAAGCACCCTCGACCACGAACTGCGCATGCACGTGCGCGACCTGGGTGACCGCAACCCGGTGATCGACGAGGTGAACCGCTTTATCAACCGCGAGTTCAAGAACCACCACATCAACATCTCGTTCCGCCAGATGGAGGTCTACCTCAAGAACCTTCACGGCCAGGAATACAAGCTGGTGGAAGTCGACGCACCGACCAAACCCGCCAACGACGGCGGCGTGCAAGAACCGCCGCCGAGCAAACTCGACTAAACGCCCTATCCCCAGCAGAATGCTCGGACATTCTGCTGGAGATGGCCGGTGAAAGCCCTCGACGAACTGACCTTCGACAACCGCTTCGCACGCCTGGGCGACGCGTTTTCAACCCACGTACTGCCTGAGCCCCTCGACGCGCCGCGCCTTGTGGTGGCGAGCGACGCCGCCATGGCCTTGCTCGACCTCGACCCGACCGTGGCCGAAACGCCGGTATTTGCCGAGCTGTTTGGCGGGCACAAACTGTGGGCCGAAGCAGAACCGCGGGCAATGGTCTATTCCGGGCACCAGTTCGGCGGCTATACCCCGCAACTGGGCGATGGCCGCGGGTTGTTGCTGGGTGAGGTGTACAACCAGGCCGGCGAGCATTGGGACTTGCACCTCAAGGGCGCCGGGATGACGCCGTATTCGCGCATGGGCGATGGGCGTGCGGTGCTGCGCTCTTCGATTCGTGAGTTTCTCGCTTCCGAAGCCCTGCATGCCTTGGGTATTCCCAGCAGCCGCGCCCTCTGCGTGATTGGCTCCGACACGCCGGTATGGCGCGAGAAACAAGAGCACGGCGCCATGGTATTGCGCTTGGCTCACAGCCATATCCGCTTCGGGCATTTCGAATACTTCTACTACACCAAGAAGCCCGAGCAGCAGGCCGAATTGGCCGAGCACGTGTTGAATCTGCACTACCCCGAGTGCCGCGAACAGCCCGAACCGTACCTGGCGATGTTCCGCGAAATCGTCGAGCGCAATGCCGAAATGATCGCCAAATGGCAGGCCTATGGCTTCTGCCACGGCGTGATGAACACCGACAATATGTCGATCCTGGGCATCACCTTCGACTTCGGGCCGTTTGCGTTTCTGGATGATTTTGACGCGCACTTCATCTGCAACCATTCGGACCATGAAGGGCGCTACTCCTTCAGCAACCAAGTGCCGATCGGGCAGTGGAACCTGAGCGCGCTGGCCCAGGCGCTGACGCCGTTTATCAGTGTGGATGCCTTAAAAGAAGCCCTTGGGCTGTATCTGCCGCTGTATCAGGCGCACTACCTGGACCTGATGCGTCGACGCTTGGGGCTCACCACGGCTGAAGACGCTGACCAGCCACTGGTGGAACGCTTGCTGAAACTGATGCAGAACAGCGGCGTGGACTACACGCTGTTCTTCCGCCGTCTGGGTGATGAGTCTGCGGCACTGGCCGTGGCGCGCTTGCGCGATGACTTTGTCGACCTGGCCGGGTTTGATGCCTGGGCTGATCAATACAAGGCTCGCGTCGCACGGGATGGCGATTACAGCGAGGCACAGCGCCGTGAACGCATGCACGCAGTTAACCCGCTGTACATCCTGCGCAACTATCTGGCGCAAAACGCCATCGCGGCTGCCGAGTCAGGCGACTACAGCGAAGCGCGGCGGCTGCATGAGGTGCTGAGCAAGCCTTTTGAAGAGCAGGCCGGGATGGAGCAATACGCCCAGCGGCCACCGGACTGGGGCAAGCATTTGGAGATTAGTTGCTCGTCGTAAGATGATCGTTCCCACGCTCCGCGTGGGAATGCCGCCTGGGACGCTCCGCGTCCCGCCTTTTGCAGTGCATCTGCGCACGGGTGACGCGGAGCGTCACGGGATGCATTACCACGCGGAGCGTGGGAACGATCAGTGTTTCATCCTTTTCGCCTGGTCTTGATAAACCTCGTTGCCGGCTCCAGATTGAACCCATTGGCCACGTCCTAGGAGCCCACCATGTCCGAACCTCTTGTAATCCCCTGCCCGCATTGCAACGGCCTCAACCGCATCCCCGGCGAACGCTTGGGTGATGCGCCTAAATGCGGGCGCTGCAAGCAGCCTGTTTTGTTGAACAAGCCCTTCGAGCTGAAACAAGGCGACTACGCCAGCCAGATCAAGGGCGACCTGCCGTTGTTGGTGGATGTGTGGGCCGAGTGGTGTGGGCCGTGCAAATCGTTTGCGCCGGTGTTTGAGCAGGCGGCTGGGCAGTTGGAGGGTAAATGCCGATTGGCCAAGCTTGATAGCGAGGCTAATCAGCAGCTGTCGGCGCAGTTGGGGATTCGCTCGATTCCGAGTTTGATTCTGTTCAAGAACGGCCGTGAAGTGGCGCGCCAGAGTGGCGCGTTTCCGTTGCCGCAGTTGATGAGTTGGTTGCGTAGCCAAGGGGTGTAAACCAGCCCCTCAAGCAACGGGGTCAACTGTGGGAGCTGGCTTGCCTGCGATGGCCTCACCTCGGTCTGACTGATAGACCGAGTTGCCTGCATCGCAGGCAAGCCAGCTCCCACATTGACCGCGTTTTAAGCTCGGGCTACGGGGGTTTCGTGGTCCATCATCTGGCCGACCAGCATTACGCCGAGTTCGCTTAATTGATGGATGGCCAGGGCCACGTCGCGGTGTTCGCCGGTGAGGTCGTTGGACAGCTTGAGTAACAGCGTACGGACGGAAGAGAAGGTTTCGTAGCTGTTGAGTACGAGGGTTTCGGTAGGGAGGTTGGGTGCAACTGTATAAAGGTTAACAATAAATCGTCTCCGAGCAGGAGCCGCAACCAGCCGCTACTAAACGGAGGGTGGCAGCTGTACGCAGGTTAGTAGACCGGGGAGACTCACCGGCGCGCTCGAAAGCGCCCTCCGTACAGCCACCATCAAATACAGGACAGTCCTGATCAATGATTTGCTGTACGTCTCACCACGGGCTACTAAACCCGATCACTGAACATTCAGTGACCCGAGAACCTTAGAGACGCCCATCCAGACGCACAAGCCGGGCGATTCTGGCTT
The DNA here is from genome assembly GCF_012985445.1 of Pseudomonas sp. WS 5532. Taxonomy (NCBI): domain Bacteria; kingdom Pseudomonadati; phylum Pseudomonadota; class Gammaproteobacteria; order Pseudomonadales; family Pseudomonadaceae; genus Pseudomonas; species Pseudomonas sp. WS 5532. The sequence continues at coordinate 129,043 of NZ_JAAQWK010000010.1, read as the reverse complement.
AGCTGTAGGCAACGATACAACCCACAACCCCATTTGCCAGACCCTTCCTACAGCCTCCGTAGGAACAATCCAAATCCCCCTGCTGAAACACTAAAACAAATGTGGGAGCTGGCTTGCCTGCGATGGCATCACCTCGGTCTAACTGATAGACCGAGTTGTCTGCATCGCAGGCAAGCCAGCTCCCACATGAGTTCACAGGGGATTTGTGTTGCTATAGGGATCAGGCATTTTCCAGCAAGTTATGCAGCTCCACAAACTGCAACGTCAGCTTGTGCCGTGGGTCCAGGTGGATCAGCGGCTTGCTCTCCTGGTGCGACTCGCGCATGCGCACCGAGCTGGCCAGGTACACCGGCAGTACCGGCAAACCTTCGGCAATCAACTCATCCAGCATCTGCTGCGGCAGGCTCGCACGGGCCTGGAACTGGTTGACCACGATGCCTTCCACTTCAAGGCCTTCGTTGTGGTCTTCCTTCAATTCTTCGATTTCACGCAACAGACCATACAACGCCTGGCGCGAGAAGCTGTCGCAATCAAACGGGATAAGCACGCGATCAGCGGCAATCAACGCCGAAACCGCATAAAAATTCAGTGCAGGCGGCGTATCCAGGTAAATCCGGTCGTAATCTTCGCTCAACTCATCCAGCAGCTTTCGCAGCTTGTTGATCTTGTGCTTGGCCTCAAGCTTGGGCTGCAGGTCTGCAAGCTCAGCGGTCGCGGTGATCACATGCAGGTTGTCGAACGGCGTTTCGTAGATATCCACCTGGTTTTTCTTCGAAAACGGCCCCGAAGACAGGGTTTGCTTGAAGAAGTCGGCAATGCCCATCGGGATATCGTCGCCGGTCAGCCCTGTGAGGTACTGAGTTGAGTTCGCTTGTGCATCGAGGTCCACCAACAGGGTCCGATAGCCTTCACTGGCGCTCACCGCCGCCAGGTTGCAGGCAATGCTGGACTTGCCAACGCCGCCTTTTTGATTGAACACCACACGCCGCATGGAAAAAACCTCCGTGTATCAATGAATGTCCGAGTGTAGAGGGCAAAAGCGCCTGTTAGCTACCTCGTTCATCCATGCACTGGCGCATCACCTGTCGAACAAAAGGAGGAGTCCTACAATCCACACACCGCACGGGTAAAGGACAATCTGTAAATCTTTTCCGGCAAATTGTATTCATCCGTGAACAATTCTTTACCAAAGTTTGCTAGAACCCCACGGCACCGGGATAATGCGCGCCATTCGGCCATTGTTCCCTGTCCCGGTATTCGGGGCCAACGGCTGCACATGGAAGCCCGCAGGGGCGGGATAACTTCTCAGTGATCACTTTCAATATCGACCAATGGCGCGCCTGGGCTCCGGGCCTTGAGACTGCGCACGACTGGCGCGCCTGGTGCCAGGCTCCGGTGTTAGTGCCGGCCAGCGATGCGTCACCCGACGTGTCGTTCCTGCCCGCCATGCAGCGCCGCCGCCTGAGCCGGCTGGCGCGCATGGCGTTCAGCGTGGGCTGGCCGTTGGCCGAGGGCCGGCAAGACCTGCCGCTGGTGTTTGTTTCCCGGCACGGCGAAACCCCGCGCACCCTCGATATACTCAGCGACCTGGCCAACGACGAGCCGCTGTCGCCCACCCAGTTCAGCCTGTCGGTGCATAACGCGGTGATTGGCCTGTGGTCGATCCTGCGCAATGAGACCTGCGAAATGACCGCCCTCGCCGCCGCCGGCGACGGCCTGGAACACGGCATGCTCGAAGCCGCCGCGCTGCTCAACGAAGGCGCCCCGGCGGTGTTGCTGGTGATCACCGAAGAACAACCGCCTGCGGCTTACGCCGACTGGATCCGTGACGTGCCCTTCCCTTATGCCCTCGGCCTGCTGCTGACCCCGGGCGACGAGTGGCAACTGGAACTAAACAGCGGCGCTGTCCAACTCACTCAAACCCAGTGGCCCCACGCCCTGAACCTGCTGCGCACCCTGCTTACCGAGCAGGCCACCTGCCAACATGCCTGGAAGAACCGTGTATGGAACTGGCAACGCAAGCCCTGACCGACAAGCCACGGGACGCCTATTACTGGCGCCTGTTCGCCACCGCCGCGAGCTTCTTCTGCTTCGGTGTCGGCGGGCTGTGCCTGCGTTTGCTGGTGTTCCCGCTGCTCAGTTGCCTGCCAGGCAGTGCCGCTAAACACCAGCGCCGCGCCCGCCACACCATCAGCAAGCTGTTCTGGCTGTTTATCCGCATGATGCAACGCGCCGGTGTGCTGACCTACAGCGTTGAAGGCGCAGAAAACCTCGGGCGCCCCGGCCAGATGATCATCGCCAACCACCCGTCGCTGATCGACGTGGTGTTTTTGATCGGCCTGATGCGCCAGACCAACTGCGTGGTCAAGCAGAGCCTGTTCCAGAACCCGTTCACCCGTGGGCCGGTGCGCGACGCCGGTTACATCAGCAATGACGGCAGCGCCGATATGCTCGATGCCGCGGCCGATGCGCTGCGCGATGGCCAGACGCTGATCATCTTTCCCGAGGGCACACGCACCACGCCCGGCGTAGCACCGGCCTTTCATCGCGGCGGCGCGGCCATTGCGCTGCGCGGTGCGACAATCATCACCCCGGTGGTGATCAAGGTCAGCCCCACCACCCTGACCAAGGCCGAACCCTGGTATCGCATTCCCAAACGCCGTTTTCACTTCAGTTTGCGCGTAGGTGCCGATATAGACCCACAGGCGTTTGCCACACTGGGGCCAGCGCCCCAGGCTTCACGCAAGCTCAACGATTACCTGCATCACTATTTCATTAAGGAGCTCGCCGAAGATGAGCAACCAACACAGCCTTGAGCACGACATAAAGGCGCTGATCATCGAGGCCCTGGGCCTGGAAGACATCAGCCCCGACGACATTGGCAGCGACCAGACCCTGTTCGGCGAAGGCCTGGGCCTGGATTCGGTGGACGCCCTGGAGTTGGGCCTGGCGATCCAGAAAAAGTACGGCATCAAGATCGATGCCGACGCCAAAGACACGCGCAATCACTTCACCAACGTGGCCAGCCTTGCGGCATTCGTCACGGCTAAAAAGGCAGCTTGAGACCGGACCATGCAAACTCGTGACGATATTTTCAACACCCTGCGCGATGCCTTGGTGGAACTGTTTGAACTGCCGCCTGAGCGCGTCACCCTCGACGCCAACCTGTACCAGGACCTGGAAATCGACAGCATCGATGCCGTGGACCTGATCGACCATATCAAGCGCCAGACCGGCAAGAAGATCGCCGCCGAAGAGTTCAAGGCGGTGCGCACTGTCAACGACGTGGTTGAGGCGGTGTACCGTCTGGTCCAGCCTGCCGCATGAGCCGGCTGATCGGCCTTGGCCTGTTGCTGGCGGGGCTGCTGTACCCTTTTGCGGTGTATTACGGCACCGAGCACTTCGCGCCGTGGCAATTCGGTTTGCTGCTGGGCAGCCTGTGGCTGTTGCGTGCGCTGACCGGCGCACGGCGCCCCGGCAGCCGCTGGATGGCCGTAGCGGTGATCGTGTTCTGCCTGCTGTTGGCCTGGTTCGACAACCCGCAGTTGCTGCGCTGGTACCCGAGCCTGGTCAGCGCGTTCATGCTGGCGCTGTTCGGCATGAGCCTCAAATACGGGCCGCCGATGGTCGAGCGTCTTGCACGCATGACCGACCCGCAGCTGCCGCCCAAAGCAATTGTGTACACGCGCCAGGTCACCGTGGTGTGGAGTGTGTTTTTTCTGTGTAATGGCTTGCTCGCCGCCGCCCTCACGCTGTGGGCGCCACTGAGCTGGTGGACGTTGTACAACGGCCTCATCGCCTACGGGCTGATGGGGCTGCTGTTTGCCGTGGAATGGCTGGTACGACAAAGGGTTCGAGGCCGCGTATGAATGGGTTGAAACTTGAGCACTTGCTGCTTGAGCCGCTGGAACAACGTTCGGTCACCACCGAACCTGCGATGAATCACGCCCAACTCTGCGAGCAGGCCCTGAGCCTCGCGGCGGGCCTGCAGGCGCGCGGTATCCAGCGCTTGGCGGTGCATCTGGAAGACGCTGGCGTGCTGGCGATTGCTTTGCTGGGCGCCTGGCGGGCCGGAGCCAGCGTGTTGTTGCCTGCCGACTTGCAACCGCAGACCCGCCAACGCTGGGACGACAGCGTAGACGCCTGGCTGACAGAGGAAGCCGACCTGGACGCGCTGTATCAGGCGCCACTGAGCCCTGCCGCGCTCGACCTCGACACCTGCCAATTGAGCCTGTGCACCTCCGGCTCCAGCGGCGAACCCAAGCGCATCGACAAGACCCTGCGCCAACTGGCCAACGAAGTGGCGGCGCTGGAAGCGCTGTGGGGCGCGGGCCTCAAAGACGCCTGCATCATCGGCAGCGTGGCCACCCAACATATCTACGGTTTGCTGTTCCGGGTGTTGTGGCCGCTGTGCGCCGGCCGCACCTTTGTGCGCAAGCAACTGGCCTTCCCTGAAGACATGCAGCGCGCCAGCCGCGAACATGCGCAATTTGCCTGGGTCGCCAGCCCCGCACTGCTCAAGCGCATGGGCGACAACCTCGACTGGCCCGCACTGAGTAAAGTGTCGCGAGTGTTCTCCTCCGGCGGCGCGCTGCCAGTGGAAGCCGCCGGCAGCCTGTACGACCGCTTGCAGCAATGGCCGACGGAAATCCTCGGCAGCTCGGAAACCGGCGGCATCGCATGGCGCCAGGGTGCACAGCCGTGGCAGCCATTTGCCGATGTGGAACTGAGCCAGGATGCCGACGGCGCCCTGCGCATTGCCTCGCCGTACCTGCCGGCCGGGCATATCGAACAAACCGCCGACGCGGCGCGAATTCATTCCGATGGCCGCTTCGATCTGCTCGGGCGCCTGGACCGCATCGTCAAACTGGAAGAAAAACGCATCTCCCTGCCCATGCTCGAACAGGCACTGCTGACCCACGCCTGGGTCGCTGAAACCCGCCTGGGCGTGGTGCAGGAAAATCGCGCTTCACTTGGCGCGCTGGTGGTGCTGAGCGCCGAGGGCCTGCATGCGCTGCGCAACCAGGGGCGACGCAGCGTCACCCAAACCCTGCGCGAGCATTTAAGCCAACATTGCGAAGCCCTGGCCCTGCCACGTCGCTGGCGTTTGCTGCGCCAGCTGCCGCTGAACAGCCAAGGCAAACTGCCCCAGGCTGACGCAGAGGCATTGCTGCTGGCACCACGCCCAAAAGCACCCGAAGTGCTGGAACAGGTCGAAGCCAACGGCGAATGGACTGTGCAACTGAGCATCCCGCCGGACCTGGCCTACTTCAGCGGCCATTTCCCGGTCACGCCGGTGCTGCCCGGCGTGGTGCAGGTGGAATGGGCCTTCAACCTCGGCCAGCAACTGCTCGATTTACCCGCGACCTTTGCCGGGATGGAAGTGCTCAAGTTCCAGCAACTGGTGCGCCCTGGTGATCAGGTTGAACTGCACCTGCGCTTCGATCCGGAGCGCGGCAAGCTGTACTTCGCGTACCGCAACGGCGATGCGGCCTGCTCCAGCGGCCGGATTCAATTGGTGGCTGCGCATGCATAAGCTCTTGTGGCAAGCCTGCTCGCCACAGGTTGTTCAATCGCTGGCTGGGTACGCCATGCATAACCCCTGCGCCCTCATCCCGGTGTACAACCATGAAGCCGCCGTGCCCGCCGTGGTTCACAGCCTGTTGAACAGCGGCCTGCCGTGCCTGCTGGTCGATGACGGCAGCAGCCCGGCGTGCGCGGCGGTATTGGCGCAACTGGCAACGCTCGATCACGTCACCTTGTTGACCCTGCCAAACAACCAAGGCAAAGGCGGCGCGGTCATGGCCGGTTTTCGCGAAGCCGCGCGCCTGGGCTACACCCACGCGCTGCAGGTAGACGCCGACGGCCAGCACGACCTGCGCGAAGTCGACAGCTTCCTCGACGCCTCGCGCACGCACCCAAATGCGGTGATCTGCGGCTACCCCGAATACGACGACAGCGTGCCCAAAGGTCGCCTTTACGCGCGCTACCTGACCCACGTGTGGGTGTGGATCAACACCCTGTCGCTGCAAATTCGCGACTCGATGTGCGGTTTTCGCGTGTACCCGCTGGCGCCGACGCTGGCCTTGATGGATTCGGCGTACATCGGCACGCGCATGGATTTCGACTCCGACATCCTGGTACGCCTGGCCTGGCGCAACCAGCCGATGCGCTGGCTGCCGACCCAAGTGCATTACCCTACCGATGGCGTGTCACACTTCCGCCTGTTCCGCGACAACGTGCGCATCAGCGCCATGCACACCCGGCTGTTCTTCGGCATGCTGGTACGCGCGCCGATGATTGTGTGGCGACGGTGGCAGGCATGAGCGACAGCACCAAACACTGGGCCGACCGCGAAGAGCGCGGCAGCTTCTGGCTGATGAAACTCACCGCGTTCGCGGCCAAAGTACTGGGCCGCCGCCTGTTGAGCCCGATGCTGTACGGCATCGTTTTGTACTTTTTCCTGTTCGGCCGCACAGCGCGCCAAAGTGCCTGGCAATACCAGCAGCGCCTGGCCGACTGGAGCGGGCGCGCTGCGTTGCGGCCCAGCCATAAAAGCGTGTTCGCGCAGTTCATGGCCTTCGCCGACTCCTTGCTCGACAAGCTCGACGTGTGGAACGGCAAGCTGCGCATCGAACAGATCGAAATCAACGACCCGGCGCAATTGCGCGGGCAGTTACGCGGCGAGCGCGGCCAGATGCTGGTGGGCGCGCACTTGGGCAACCTGGAGGTGTGCCGCGCACTCGCAGAGATTGGCGAACAAGTCACCATGAACGTGTTGGTACACACCAAGCACGCCGAACAATTCAACCGCCTGCTGGGCGAGGCCGGGGCCACGCATTTGCGCCTGATTCAGGTCAGCGAGCTGGACCCGGCGACCATGCTGTTGCTCAGCCAGCGCCTGGACGAGGGCGAGTGGCTGGCGATTGCCGGTGACCGCGTGCCCCTGCACGGCGGGCGCAAGGTGCGCGTGGATTTTCTCGGGCATGCCGCCGCCTTCCCCCAAGGCCCGTGGCTGCTGGCCGGCTTGCTTAAATGCCCGGTCAACCTGCTGATGTGCCTTAAGCACAATGGTCGCTACCGCCTGACCATTGAGCCGTTCGCCGCATTGATCGAATGGAAGCGCAGCACCCGCGAACACGTCATCGCCCAGTGGACCGCCCGCTACGCCGCACGCCTGGGCGAGTTTTGCCTGGAGGCGCCCCAACAATGGTTCAACTTTTACCCTTTCTGGAAGACCGATGACCCCGCATCTTGAGCCGGTAATTTTTGGCGAACGCCACCTGCCAATCGAAGACGTGCTGGCCTTGGCCAACCGTCAGGCGCCCACGCAATTGCAGGATGACGCTGCCTATCGCCAGCGCATCGCCAAGGGCGCGCAGTTCCTCGACTCGCTGCTGGACAAGGAAGGCGTGATCTATGGCGTGACTACCGGCTACGGCGACTCCTGCGTGGTGGCGGTGCCGTTGCAGCACGTCGAGGCGTTGCCGCGTCACCTCTACACCTTCCACGGTTGCGGCCTGGGCAAGTTGCTCGACGCACAGGCCACCCGCGCCGTACTCGCCGCACGCTTGCAGTCGCTGTGCCACGGCGTGTCCGGCGTGCGTGTGGAGTTGCTGGAGCGCCTGCATGCGTTCCTCGAACACGACGTGCTGCCGCTGATCCCGGAAGAAGGTTCAGTGGGCGCCAGCGGTGATCTGACGCCGCTGTCCTACGTGGCGGCGACCCTGTCCGGTGAACGCGAAGTGCTGTTCCGTGGCGAACGCCGCCAGGCTGCCGACGTGCATCGCGAACTGGGTTGGGAGCCGCTGGTATTGCGCCCCAAAGAAGCCCTGGCCTTGATGAACGGCACCGCCGTAATGACCGGCCTTGCCTGCCTGGCCTTCGCCCGCGCCGACTACCTGCTGCAACTGGCCACGCGCATCACCGCATTGAACGTGGTAGCGCTGCAAGGCAACCCGGAACACTTCGACGAGCGCCTGTTCGCCGCCAAGCCGCACCCGGGGCAGATGCAAGTGGCCGCCTGGCTGCGCAAGGACCTGGCGATCGATGCGCCGACTGCGCCGCTGCATCGTTTGCAGGATCGCTACTCGCTGCGCTGCGCGCCCCATGTGCTGGGCGTGCTGGCCGACAGCCTGAACTGGCTGCGCTCGTTCATTGAAATCGAGCTGAACAGTGCCAACGACAACCCGATTATCGACGCCGAAGAAGAGCGCGTGCTTCACGGCGGGCACTTCTACGGCGGGCATATCGCCTTTGCCATGGACAGCCTCAAGACCCTGGTGGCTAACGTCGCCGACCTGCTCGACCGTCAGCTCGCGCTGCTGGTGGATGTGCGTTACAACCACGGCCTGCCGAGCAACCTGTCCGGCGCGCCGGCCGACCGCGCGATGATCAACCACGGCTTCAAGGCCGTGCAGATCGGCACCAGCGCCTGGACCGCCGAAGCGCTGAAAAACACCATGCCGGCCAGCGTGTTCTCGCGCTCCACCGAATGCCATAACCAGGACAAGGTGAGCATGGGCACCATCGCCGCCCGCGACGCAATCCGCGTGCTGGAGCTGACCGAACAGGTCGCCGCCGCCACCTTGCTCGCCGCCAACCAGGGCGTGTGGTTGCGCGCCCAGGCTGAAGACGCACGCCCACTGCCACCAGCACTGGCGGCCATGCATATCGAGCTGGCCAAAGACTTCCCGCCGGTGATCGAAGACCGCGCATTGGAAGGCGAACTGCGCCTGTGCCTCAAACGTATCGCCGAGCAACACTGGAGGCTGCATGCGTAGCCAGGGCGTTTTGCATTGCGACACGCAAATCCTCGTGCCGTTTTTTGATGTCGATACCATGAACGTGGTGTGGCACGGGCATTACGTGAAGTACCTGGAAGTGGCGCGCTGCGCGTTGCTGGACAAGCTCGGCCACAACTACACGGCGATGCTCGAATCCGGCTACGCCTGGCCGGTGATCGACATGCAGCTGCGCTATGTGCGCGGCGCAGTGTTCGGCCAGACCATCAACGTGCGCGCCAGTCTGGTGGAATGGGAGAACCGTTTGAAGGTGAACTACCTGATCACCGACCTGGCCAGCGGCGAGCGCCTGACCCGCGCCAGCACCGTGCAAGTGGCGGTAGAAATCGCCAGCCGCGAGATGCAGCTGGCCTCGCCCGCAGTCTTTACCAACGCAGTAGAAAGGGCCTTGAAATGAGATCCAATGTGGGAGCGGGCTTGCCCGCGATGGTCGTCAACGATAACGCGCTTCGCCTGATACTACGCGGCGCCCTCGGGTTCATCGCGGGCAAGCCCGCTCCCACAGGGATTGTGCTAATCCTGTTGTTGTGTATTCCAGGCCTGGCCCACGCCTTCGACCTGCAGCAGCTAAGCGACCAACTGGCCAAACCCGCCGTAATCCACGGCAGCTTCATCCAGGAAAAACACCTGCGCGCCCTGCCCCAGCCACTGGTCAGCAAAGGCACGTTCGTACTCGCCAAAGACCACGGCCTGCTGTGGCTGTTGAAAACCCCGCTGCAACAGGACTACCGCATCAGCGCCCAAGGCATCGCTCGGCGTGACGCCAATGGCTGGCAATTGCTGCCGAACAAGAGCGCCGGTGCCGAGCAGAATCGCCTGTTCCTTGCCGTACTCCAAGGCGACAGCAGTGGCTTGCAGCGCGATTTCGAGCTGCAGCTGCAAGGCGAAGCCCAACAGTGGAAGCTGACGCTGGTCCCACGTTCGCTGCTGCTCAAGCAGGTATTCACCCAGATCAATATCGACGGCGGCGAGCTGGTGCAAACAATCGAACTGCTCGAAACCCAGGGCGACAGCACCGTGCTGCGCATGCAGGACAGCACTGCCGGCCAACCGTTGAGCGAATCGGAGCAACACGACTTTGCCCAGTGAGCGCTGGCTGCCACGCCTGTTCCTGATCCTGCTGGTGGCGGTGTTGGCGCTGGCCGGCTGGCAGTGGCGCCATGGCGCGCCATTGTCGGCCAACCTGATGGAACTGGTGCCGGGCAGCACGCCGGATGCGCTGGAACTCAAGGCAGAACAGCGTATGCAGGAACCGCTGAACCGCGAAATGCTGGTGTTGGTGGGGCATGCCGATCGGCAAAAAGCCGTAGCAGTGGCGCAGCAAATGGGCGAACGCTGGCAGGCCAGCGGCCTGTTTGAAAAAGTGCAGTGGAACCTGCAAGCCGACTTGCCCGCCCTGCGTGAACAATTGCTGCGCGGTCGGCTGGCGATGCTCTCGGCCAAGGACCGCGAGCAACTGATCGAGCACCCAGACGCGTTCATTCAGCAGCGCGTGCAAGCGCTGTTCGACCCGTTTACCGGGTTCAGCCTGGTGCCGAGCCAGGACGACTGGCTGGGCCTTACCGGTCGCATCCAGAACAGCCAGCCGCAGCACGGTTCGGTGCAGCTCGATATCGGCAGCGGCGCCTTGATTGCCGATGCCGACGGCAAAAGCTGGGTGCTGCTGCGTGCGCGCACCACCGGCAATGCCTTTGACATGAAACTGCCGCTGCAAGTGGCGGACCTGCTCCAGGCCAGTCGCGAACAGGCCAGCGAGCAAGGCGCGCAATTGCTCGCTGCCAGCGGCCTGCTTTACGCCGCCAACGGGCAGCAACAGGCCACGCGGGAAATCACCTGGGTGGGCGGTGGCGCCACGCTGGGCATCCTGTTGTTGCTGTTGCTGGCGTTCCGGCGCTGGCGGGTGCTGCTGGCGTTTGTGCCGGTGCTGGTGGGTATGCTGTTTGGCGCGGTAGCCTGTGTGGCACTGTTCGGCCATATGCATGTGATGACCCTGGTGCTGGGCTCCAGCCTGATCGGCGTGGCGGTGGATTACCCGCTGCATTACCTGTCCAAAAGCTGGAGCCTGCAACCCTGGCGCAGCTGGCCGGCATTGCGCCTGACCTTGCCAGGGCTGAGCCTGAGCCTGGCGACCAGTTGCATTGGCTACCTGGCGCTTGCATGGACGCCGTTCCCGGCGCTGACGCAAATCGCCGTGTTCTCCTCCGCCGGTTTAGTCGGTGCCTACCTGTCGGCGGTGTGCCTGCTGCCCGCGCTGCTCAAGGGTGTGGAGCTGCGCCCGGCACAGTGGCCGCTGCGGATTGCCGAATGCCTGTGGCTATTGCGCGCCGCGCTGCTCAAGCGCGTGCCAAGCCCGGTGCTGCTGGCACTGTTGCTGCTGTTTTGCGCGGGCGGCCTGTGGCACTTGAACAGTAAAAATGATATCCGCCAGTGGATCGGTGCCCCGCCGCAATTGCTGCAAGAAGCGCAGGCCGTGGCGCGCATCACTGGTTTCCAGCCCACCAGCCAGTTTTTCCTGGTGCGCGCCGACAACCAGCAGCAGTTGCTGGAACGCCAGGCCGCCCTGGGCGAACGCCTGGATCAGTTGGTGAACATGGGCAAGCTGCAAGGCTACCTGGCGCTCAACCAACTGGTGAGCCTGCCGGCTGAGCAGCAACACCTTCGTGATGCGCTGAACAACCTCGCGCAGCACTGGCAGCCGCTGCTGGACCTTGGCGTGCCGGCCAGCGCGCTGCAAGCCGAAGTCACGCAACTGCAAGCGCTGCCCACCGAAGACATCGATGCCGCGCTGGTTGGCCCATTGGCTGAGCCTTGGCGCACCTTGTGGCTGGGGCCGGTAAACGGCGGCGTGGCGGCGATGGTCAGCCTGCAAGGCCTGAACAACCCGGCGCTGTTGCGTGTGCAAGCGCTGGACTTACCCGGCGTGCAACTGGTTGACCGGCTGGGTGATTTGAACCGAGTGTTTGCCGACACGCAGATCAGCGCGGCTGAGTTGAAGCTGATGTCGTGTGTGCTGATCGTGCTGTTATTGATTATGCCGTTCGGTGTTGGCGGTGCCCTGCGCATCGTCGCCCTGCCACTGCTCGCGGCGCTGTGCAGCCTCGCCAGCCTCGGTTGGCTGGGCCAGCCGCTGACCTTGTTCAGCCTGTTCGGCCTGCTGTTGGTCACTGCCATCAGCGTCGACTATGCGATCTTGATGCGCGAGCAGATCGGCGGCGCGGCCGTGAGTCTTTTAGGTACGCTGCTGGCAGCACTGACGACCTGGTTGTCGTTTGGCCTGTTGGCGGTGTCGAGTACACCCGCCGTGAGCAATTTCGGCCTGTCGGTCAGCCTCGGCCTGGCGTTCAGCTTTATGCTGGCGCCTTGGGCCGGGCATCAGAAGCACGCCTTATGAATGTGTTAATCGCCAAAGTGGCAAGGAGCCCTCGTGCCCACAGTTGAAATGGAACGTCGCCAGGTGGTGGTGATTGGTGCCGGGCCATCCGGCGCTATCGCCGCCGCGCTGTTAAAGCGCAACGGGCATGATGTATTGATTATCGAGCGCGAGCATTTCCCACGCTTCTCGATTGGCGAAAGCCTGCTGTCGCACTGCATCGACTTTATCGAAGAAGCCGGCATGCTCGACGCCGTACAGGCCGCGGGTTTCCAGGTAAAAACCGGCGCGGCGTTCGCCTGGGGCGAGCGCTACAGTGCGTTTGATTTCGGTGACACCTTCAGCAACGGCAAGCCCACCACCTTCCAGGTGCAGCGCGGCGAGTTCGACAAGTTGCTGGCTGATCAAGCGGCGCTGCAAGGCGTAGAGATTCGCTATGGCGAAAGCATCGTCGGTGTGGATTTCGCCGGTGAAAGCCGCTACCTGCACGTGCGTCGCCAGAATGGCAGCGAGTATCACCTCAAGGCCAAGTTCGTGCTCGATGCCAGCGGCTACGGCCGCGTGCTGTCGCGCCTGCTGGACCTGGAAGCACCGTCGAATTTCCCGGTGCGCCAGGCGGTGTTTACCCACGTTGAAGATCACATCACACACCCAGGTTTTGATCGCAGCAAAATCCTCGTCACCACTCACCCGACCCAACGCGATATCTGGTTCTGGACCATCCCGTTCAGCCATGGCCGCTGCTCGGTAGGCGTGGTGGCGGCAAAAGAACATTTCGACGGCCGCGACAGCGACCTCGACGCCTGCCTGCGCGGTTTCATCGCTGAGACGCCAAGCCTGGCGGGCGTGCTGCAAAACGCCGTGTGGGATACGCCCGCGCGTACCCTCGCCGGCTATTCGGCCAACGTCAAAACCCTGCACGGCCCGGGCTTTGCGCTGCTGGGCAATGCGGCGGAATTTCTCGACCCGGTGTTCTCTTCCGGCGTGACCATCGCCATGCGTTCGGCGAGCATGGCCGCAGCGCTGTTACATCGCCAACTCAAGGGCGAAACCGTCGACTGGCAAACCGAGTTCGCCGAGCCGCTGAAACGCGGGGTCGACACCTTCCGTTGCTATGTCGAAGGCTGGTATGCAGGCACCTTCCAGGACGTGATCTTTCACCCAGGCAGCTCGCCGGAGATTCGCCGGATGATCAGTTCGATCCTCGCCGGTTACGCCTGGGATGAGCGCAACCCGTTTGTCAGCGAGCCCAAGCGGCGGCTGCGGATGTTGTCTGAAATTTGTGCGGGTGAGCCGGTATGAGTAGCCAATACCTGAGTAAAAACTACGTCGAAGAAACCAAATTCGGCTTCTGGTTCCTGCGCAGCCACACTTGGCAGCACCATGTATTGCGCGTGGCGATCAACGACCTGCGCGGCCTGTTCACCGACCCGCTGCCCGTGGCGCCGGTGCTGCTGGACGCCGGTTGCGGCCAGGGCAAGTCGTTCCAGTATTTGCAGCAGGTGTTCGCGCCACAGCGCCTGATCGGCCTGGATGCCGACCCGCACAGCCTGGAGCTGAGCCAGGCAGAAGCCAAGCGCCAAGGCTTGGCCATCGAGCTGATCGGCAGCGACTGCGCCACACTGCAGGTGCCGGACGCAAGCGTCGACATCCTGTTCTGCCACCAGACCTTTCACCATCTGGTGGAACAGCATCGCGCCTTGAAAGAGTTCTATCGCGTCCTTAAGCCGGGCGGCTATCTGCTGTTTGCCGAATCCACCGAAGCCTATATCGACACTTGGGTGATTCGCTGGCTGTTCCGCCACCCGATGCATGTGCAGAAGAGCGCTGAAGAATACCTGGAGATGCTGCGCGAGCAGGGTTTTGAGTTCGGCCCGCAGAACGTTTCGTACCCGTATTTGTGGTGGAGCCGCTCCAGCGATTTCGGCCTGCTGGAACGCTGGGGCCTGCGCAGCCCACCACCGGTTGGCCAGCGCGAAGAAACGCTGGTCAACTGCGTGGCGCGTAAACCTTTAGCGAGCGCCGAAACATGATTCGTATGCTGTTGATGGGTTGCCTGTTGCTGTTGAGCGCCTGCGTCAGCCAGCCGCCACTGCCCGAAAAAACCCCAGCCCTGGCCTTGCCCATGCAACTGCACGTGCAGCGCCGCGCCGACGGCCAAACCCAGGATTGGCTGCTGGTGATCCAGCGCGAAGGCGCGGCCATTCGTTGGTCGATGATGGACCCGCTGGGCATTCCCCAGGCCCGGCAAAAGCTGATCAATGGCCAGTGGCAGGCCGACGGCTTGCTGCCGCCCAACCCCCAGGCGCGTGAGCTGTTTGCGGCGCTGTTGTTTGCGCTGACCTCGGCCGATGACGTGCCCACGCTGTACCCGCGTGCCCAGGCGATGGACCTGACGCGCACGCTGCCGGGGCATTGGCAGATCGTCTATCAGTCCTCCGAGGTGTTCAGCGTGAACATGGCGGGCCAGCCGTTGAGCTACCGCATCACCCCACTGGGGGCGGCGCGATGACGGCTTACCTGAATGCCCTGGGCGTGATCTGCTCCCTGGGCCGCGGCCAGGCTGAAGTCAGCCGCAGCCTGTTTGCCGGCGATTGTTCCGGCATGCGCGCCGAAAGCGGTTGGGTGCCAGAGCGCGTGCTGCCGGTGGGCGGCGTGCGCAGCGAGCTGGTGGCAATCCCGGCTGACCTACGCCCGCAGAGCAGCCGCAATAACCAGTTGCTGCTGGAAGCGGCCTTGCAGATTGAAAGCGAGCTGCGCCAGGCAATCCACACCTACGGCGCCTCGCGGGTTGGCATTGTGCTGGGCACCAGCACCTCGGGCATCGATGAAGCCAGTCGCGGCATCGCGCATTACCTGCGTGGGCAGCAGTTCCCGGGCGACTATGACTACCAGCAACAGGAACTCAGCGCACCGGCGAATTTTCTCGCTGACTGGCTACAGGTAAGCGGCCCGGCCTATGTGATTTCTACTGCCTGCACTTCCAGCGCCCGTGCGCTGATGAGTGCCCAGCGCCTGCTCGACCTGGGTGTGTGTGATGCGGTGATCTGCGGCGGTGTCGACAGCCTGTGCAAGCTGACGCTGAACGGCTTTACCGCGCTGGAAGCGGTCGCCAGCGAACGCTGCAATCCGTTTTCGGTGAACCGCAACGGCATCAATATCGGCGAAGCGGCAGTGCTGTTTCTGATGACCAAAACACCTGCGCCGATTGCCTTGCTCGGCAGCGGCGCCAGTTGCGATGCGCACCATATCTCCGCGCCAGAGCCCAGCGGCAAAGGTGCGTTGCAGTCGATGCGCAAGGCCTTGGCCAGCGCCAAACTTGAACCGGAACACATCGGTTACCTGAACCTGCACGGCACCGCGACCCAACACAACGACGCCATGGAAAGCCTGGCCGTCGCCAGCCTGTTTCCTCAAGGCGTAGCGTGTTCGTCGACCAAGCCCATGAGCGGCCACACCCTCGGTGCCGCAGGCGCGCTGGAAGCGGCGTTCTGCTGGTTGAGCCTGATGCATGACCGTGTGCCGCCGCATGTGTGGGACGGTCAAGCCGATCCGGCGCTGCCCGCGCTGCAGTGGGCACAGACCGGCGACACCTTGAAAAAACGCTACCTGATGAGCAACTCGTTTGCCTTCGGCGGCAATAACGTCAGCCTGATAATCGCGGAGGCCCCATGATCGATTGGCCACTCGCCGAACTGCTGCCCCACGCGGGCGACATGATCCTGATCGACCAGGTGCTGTCATTCGATGAAGAGCAGGTTCACACCCGCGCCACCGTCAAGCCCGGCGGCCTGTTCAACCGGCCGGACGGCAGCCTGCCAGCCTGGGTCGGCATCGAGCTGATGGCGCAAAGCGTCGCCGCCTATGCCGGTTGCCGCGCGCGCCAGAACGGCGAGGCAGTGGAACTGGGTTTCCTGCTCGGCACGCGCAAATTCGAATGCAACGTGGAACACTTCCCGGCCGGCGCCGAGCTGCGCATCCACGGCCTGCGCTCGCTGGAAGACGACAACGGCATGGGTGTGTTCGAATGCCACCTGACCGGTGACGGTATCCAGGCCAGCGCACGTTTGAACGTATTTCGACCGCCCCAGGCGGCCAATTATTTAGATGAATCGAAGGACTCAACGCCATGACTGAATCCGTACTGGTCACCGGCTCCAGCCGTGGCATCGGCCGCGCCATTGCCCTGCGCCTGGCCCAGGCCGGGCATGACATCGTGCTGCATTGCCGCAGTGGCCGCGCTGAAGCGGACGCGGTAAAGCTCGAGATCGAGGCGCTGGGCCGCAAGGCGCGGGTGCTGCAATTTGATGTGGCGGATCGTTTCAGCTGCAAGGAAATCCTTGAAGCCGACGTGGAGCAGTATGGCGCCTATTACGGCGTGGTGCTCAACGCCGGCCTGACACGCGACGGTGCGTTCCCGGCCCTCTCCGAAGACGATTGGGATGTGGTGATGCGCACCAACCTGGATGGTTTCTACAACGTGCTGCACCCGGTGATGATGCCGATGATTCGTCGTCGCGCCGCTGGCCGTATCGTTTGTATCACGTCGGTTTCCGGTTTGATCGGCAACCGTGGCCAGGTCAACTACAGCGCCTCCAAAGCCGGTTTGATCGGCGCGGCCAAGGCGCTGGCTATTGAACTGGGCAAGCGCAAGATCACCGTCAATTGCGTCGCCCCCGGCTTGATCGACACGGCGATGCTGGATGAAAACGTGCCGGTCGAAGAACTGATGAAGATGATCCCGGCGCAACGCATGGGCACCCCGGAAGAAGTCGCCGGGGCAGTGAATTTCTTGATGTCGGCCGAGGCCGGCTATATCACGCGCCAAGTGCTGGCCGTGAATGGAGGCCTGTGCTGATGAAGCGCGTCGTCGTCACCGGCATGGCCGGCATGACCTCCCTGGGCAGCGATTGGGACACCATCGCCGCCAACTTTCGCGCCAACCGCAGCGGCATCCGGCGCATGGATGAGTGGGACCGTTTTACCGAACTGAACACGCGCCTGGCCGGGCCGATCGACGACTTTGTCGTGCCCTCGCACTGGACGCGCAAGCAACTGCGCAGCATGGGCCGCGTGTCGCGCCTGGCGGTGTGGGCGGCGGAACAGGCGTTGCAGGATGCCGGGTTGCTCGGCGACGAATCGATCAAGGACGGGCGCATGGGCGTGGCCTGTGGCTCATCCACCGGCAGCACCGATGAGATCAAGGCGTTCGGCAATATGCTGCTGAACTCGGTGGCCGAGGGGCTGAATGCCAACTCCTATGTGCGCATGATGCCGCACACCACAGCAGCGAATATCAGCATCTTCTTTGGCCTCACCGGGCGGCTGATCCCGACCTCCAGCGCCTGCACCAGCGGCAGCCAGGGCATTGGTTACGCCTACGAGGCGATCAAGTTCGGCCGCTTGCCGTTGATGCTTGCCGGCGGCGCCGAAGAGCTGTGCCCCACCGAAGCCATGGTGTTCGACGCGCTGTACGCCACCAGCCTGAAAAACGACGCGCCGCAGACCAGCCCACGCCCTTACGACAGCGGCCGCGACGGCCTGGTGATCGGCGAAGGCGGCGGCATGCTGGTGCTCGAAGAACTGGAGCACGCCCTGGCGCGCGGTGCGCATATCCACGCCGAGTTGGTCGGCTTCGGCAGCAACGCCGACGGCCAGCACACCACACGCCCGGAGCAGAAAACCATGCGCCGCGCCATGGAACTGGCCCTGGAAGATGCCGGGCTTGAGCCATCCGCCATCGGCTACGTCAATGGCCACGGCACCGCCACCGACCAGGGCGACATCGCCGAGACGCTGGCCACCAGCAGCCTGTTCGGCAGCCGCATGCCGATCAGTTCGCAGAAAAGCTTCCTGGGCCACACTTTGGGCGCGTGCGGCGCACTGGAATCGTGGTTCAGCATCGAAATGATGAACCGCGACCAGTATGTGCACACCTTCAACCTGGATGCCGTCGACCCGCAATGCGGCGAGCTGGATTACCTGCAAGGTGGGTTTCGCGAGATGCACAACGACTACGTGATGAACAACAACTTTGCCTTTGGCGGCGTCAACACTTCGCTGATCTTTCGCCGCTGGTCCTGATTTTTTAATTGACTGGAGAAAACGGAATGTCTTCCTTGCTACGCGCCACCCTGATCACTCTGGCTTTGCTGACCACCGCCGGTTGCACCAACAAACCCGTGCTAAACACCCAGCACGATTTGCCGGTCACGGCCCAGCTCAGCGAAGAAAAAATCAAACAGGTGATCGTCGCGGCCCTGCAAAAACGCGAATGGACCGTGCAACGCCTGAGCCCGCAACTGGTGCAGGCCGAAATCACTGTGCGCAACCAATTCCACGCCGAAATCGATATCCGCTACACCCGCACCAGCTACGCCATCACCTACCGCGACAGCCGCGACCTGGGCTACAAGGACGGCAAGATCCATCGCAACTACAACCGCTGGGTGAGCATGCTGGATCGCGACATCATGGCGGGCTTGCAGAGTGCGGGTATCAATGGCGTGGAGGCCTTAAAGCAGAACTGAGGCTTTCGCATCCAAATGTGGGAGCTGGCTTGCCTGCGATGGGCATAGGTATCTACACAACTTTTAAAAGCACCCTATTTCTCCTGTGGCGAGCAGGCTTGTCCTGCGTTGGGCTGCGAAGCAGCCCCAAACCCAGTCGCTGAGTTCTTTCAGGAAAATTGCAGTGCCTGTACTGGGGCCGCTTCGCAGCCCAACGCAGGACAAGCCTGCTCGCCACAACAGCCCACCTGCCACAGACTTCGTGTTAACCGGTTGTGTAGATACCTATGCTGCGATGGGATCACCTCAGTTTTTCTGATAAACCGAGGCGCCTGCATCGCAGGCAAGCCAGCTCCCACTTTTGACCGTGTTCGACTATAAGATCGCCTGGCGCGTCAGCAGCTCCACAAAGGCCTTGGCCATTGGCGTTTGCGCACCCTTGCGTTGCACCAGCCACACCGCCGTCACGGCCTCCCGATCGAGCAAGGTGCGATAGACCACGCCATCAATGCGGATGCGCTGGTAAGACGCCGGCAGCACCGACACCCCCAACCCCGCCGCCACCAGGCCGATGATGGTCATCGCTTCTCCAGCTTCCTGGGCGAAGTGCGGGCTGAAGCCGGCATCGCGGGCCAGGTTGAGCAGCTGAGCGTAGAGGCCGCTGCCGTAGGTGCGCGGGAAAAATACAAACGGCTCTTCGGCCAGTTGCGCCAGGTGCAGGCCGCGCTCGCTGCCTTCCACCAACGGATGGCCAGCGTTCAATACCGCAACCAACGGCTCGCGCATCAACTCGATCACGCTTAGAGAATCCGGCAACGGCAGCGGGCGCATCAGGCCCACCTGATTCGACTCATCCACCAGCGACTCGGCCACTTCGGTGCTGCTCATTTCCTGCAAATTCAGGTGCACCGCCGGGAAGGCTTTACGAAACGCAAAGATCGCCTGTGGAATGCTGGCGTTAAATGGCGCCGACGAGGTGAAGCCGATCTTCAGTTCGCCTAACTCCCCCAATTGCGCGCGGCGGGCAACGTCGGCGGCTTTATCCACCTGCGCCAACACCAAACGCGCCTCGTGCAGGAACAATCGGCCGGCCTCGCTCAGCTCAACCCGACGATTGGTGCGCTCAAACAAGCGTGCGCCGACTTCCTGTTCCAGCGCCTGGATCTGCTGGCTCAACGGCGGTTGAGAGATGCCCAGCACCTGCGCGGCGCGGCCAAAATGCAGCTCTTCGGCGACGGCAATGAAGTACCGCAAGTGACGCAATTCCATGCAAACCTCATTAGGTCGTAAAAGCTCTTAAACAGGTCGAACAATATATTGGAAAGAATCATTAGGCAGCTATATTCTTTTTCGTATTGCCAGTCCTGGCAGGCTTTTCCTCCCCGAGGTCCCCGTGAAATCTGCTGTCGCGCCATTCGCTCAAGAAGTCCCGCCTACCGCCTTGGATGAGGTGGTCGCCCAGCTCAATGACGCGTACATCGAAAAAGGCACGCCGATGTTCATGCGCACGGTGCTGGCGCTGTTCTCCGGCGGGTTTGCCACCTTTGCCCTGCTGTACTGCGTGCAACCGATGATGCCGGCGTTATCCCACGAGTTTTCCATCAATGCGGCGCAAAGCAGCCTGATCCTTTCTGTTGCTACGGCGATGCTGGCGCTCGGCCTGCTGGTCACCGGGCCAATTTCCGACCGCTTGGGGCGCAAGCCGGTGATGGTTTCAGCCCTGTTCTGTGCCGCACTGGCGACCATCGCCAGCGGCTTGATGCCGAGCTGGGAAGGCATTCTGCTGATGCGTGCGCTGGTGGGCTTGTCGCTAAGCGGCCTGGCCGCCGTGGCGATGACTTACCTGAGCGAAGAGATCCACCCTCAGCACATTGGCTTGGCCATGGGCCTGTACATCGGCGGCAACGCGATTGGCGGCATGAGCGGGCGTCTGATCATCGGCGTGTTGATCGACTTTGTCAGCTGGCACACCGCGATGCTGATCATCGGCGCGCTGGCGCTGATCGCAGCCACGGTGTTCTGGAAAATCCTGCCTGAATCGCGCAACTTCCGCGCCAGCAGCCTGAAGCCGCGTAACCTGGTGAACGGTTTTGTCATGCACTTCAAGGACGCGGGCCTGCCGTGGCTGTTCCTCGAGGCCTTCCTGTTGATGGGCGCATTCGTGACGATGTTCAACTACATCGGCTATCGCCTGTTGGCCTCGCCCTACGAACTTAGCCAGGCGGTGGTTGGCCTGTTGTCGCTGGTGTACCTGTCAGGCATCTACAGCTCGGCGAAAATCGGCTCTCTGGCTGACCGTCTCGGCCGCCGTCGCGTACTGTGGGGCACCATCGTCTTGATGCTGTCGGGGATGCTGCTGACCCTGTTCACGCCGCTGTGGCTGGTGGTGCCGGGCATGCTGATCTTCACCTTCGGCTTCTTCGGCGCGCATTCGGTAGCCAGCAGCTGGATTGGGCGGCGGGCGGTAAGGGCCAAAGGGCAGGCGTCGTCGCTGTACCTGTTCTGCTACTACGTGGGGTCGAGTGTCGCGGGGACGGCGGGCGGGTTCTTCTGGCACTTTGCCGGGTGGAACGGGATTGGCGGGTTTATCGTGGCGCTGTTGATTGGCGCGCTGTTGGTGGCGCTGAAGCTGGCGAAGTTGCCGCCGCTGGGGAATGTAAAAACCTGACGCGGTCCTGCTTTTAATGTGGGAGCTGGCTTGCCTGCGATGGCGGTGATGAATTCACTACTGCTATCGCAGCGGTGCGACGATTCGACAAGCCAGCTCCCACATTAGGTTTGCGTTTTATTCGTGGTATTGCGCCGACAGCTCATGCACTGCACGCAGGAACGCGCCAGCGTGCTCCGGGTTCACTTCCGGGGTGATGCCATGGCCGAGGTTGAACACGTGGCCGCTGCCCTTGCCATAGCTGGCCAGGATGCGGCCGACTTCGGTGCGGATCGCTTCCGGCTTGGCGTACAGCACGGTCGGGTCCATGTTGCCTTGCAGCGCCACGCGGCTGCCCACGCGCTGCCGGGCTTCGCCGAGGTCGCAGGTCCAGTCCAGGCCCAGCGCATCGGCACCGGCATCAGCAATGCTTTCCAGCCACAGGCCGCCGCCTTTGGTGAACATGATGACCGGCACTTTGCGACCTTCGTGTTCGCGGATCAGGCCGCTGACGATTTTGCGCATGTAAGCCAGGGAGAACTCCTGATACGCCGCCGACGACAGGTTGCCGCCCCAGGTGTCGAAGATCTGCACCGCTTGCGCGCCAGCCATGATCTGGCCGTTGAGGTAGCTGGTAACCGACTGCGCCAGCTTGTCCAGCAACAGGTGCATGGCTTGCGGGTTGTCGTAAAGCATGGCCTTGGTTTTGCGGAAGTCTTTCGACGAGCCGCCTTCGACCATGTAGGTAGCCAGGGTCCACGGGCTGCCGGAGAAGCCGATCAGCGGCACGCGGCCGTTAAGCTCGCGGCGGATGGTGCTCACGGCGTCCATCACGTAGCCGAGGTCTTTATGCGGGTCCGGGATCGGCAGGGCTTCGATGTCGGCCAGTGTGCTGACAACTTTTTTGAAACGCGGGCCTTCGCCGGTTTCAAAATACAGGCCTTGGCCCATGGCGTCAGGAATGGTGAGGATATCGGAGAAGAGGATGGCCGCATCCAGTTGTGGGTAGCGGTCCAGCGGCTGCATCGTGACTTCGCAGGCGAACTCCGGGTTCATGCACAGGCTCATGAAGTCGCCGGCATTGGCGCGACTGGCGCGGTATTCCGGCAGGTAGCGACCGGCTTGACGCATCATCCACACGGGCGTGACGTCTACGGGTTGCTTGAGCAGGGCACGAAGGAAACGGTCGTTCTTGAGGGCAGTCATGTCGGCATCCGCAAAAAAAGTGCGGGCATTTTCTCAGAGCGCGACGCAAAAGGCACGGAGTGAGCCGTGCCTTTTGTCTATCGGGTCAATTTGTCGCGGTGTCTTGCGGTATGACAGACACCACCAAACCCTATCTGGAATGGGGTTTGTGTGGGAGCTGGCTTGCCTGCGATGGCGGTGGTGAATTCACTATCGCTATCGCAGGCAAGCCAGCTCCCACCGTTGACCGTGTTTCAACTCAAACTTGCAGGTAATCCAGGATGCCTTCGGCGGCGTTGCGGCCTTCGAAGATCGCGGTCACTACCAGGTCAGAGCCGCGCACCATATCGCCACCGGCGAAGATTTTCGGGTTGCTGGTCTGGTGCTTGTACTGGCCTTGTTCCGGGGCTACCACGCGGCCCTGGCTGTCGGTCTGGATTTCGAACTGCTCGAACCACGGCGCCGGGCTTGGACGGAAACCGAAGGCGATAACCACGGCATCAGCCGGGATGATTTCTTCGGAACCCGGGATCGGCTCGGGGCTGCGACGGCCACGGGCGTCCGGCTCGCCGAGACGCGTCTCGACCACCTTCACACCTTCAACACGGTCTTCACCGACGATGGCGATCGGCTGGCGGTTGTAGAGGAACTTCACGCCTTCTTCCTTGGCGTTCTTCACCTCTTTGCGCGAACCGGGCATGTTGGCTTCGTCACGACGATAAGCACAGGTCACCGACTTGGCGCCCTGGCGGATCGAGGTGCGGTTGCAGTCCATCGCGGTGTCACCACCGCCCAGTACCACGACCTTCTTGCCTTTCATGTCTACGAAATCTTCCGGCGACTTTTCAAAGCCCAGGTTGCGGTTGACGTTGGCGATCAGGAAGTCGAGCGCGTCATACACGCCCGGCAGGTCCTCACCGGCAAAGCCGCCCTTCATGTAGGTGTAGGTGCCCATGCCCATGAACACGGCGTCGTATTCGGCGAGCAGTTGCTCCATGGTGATGTCTTTGCCGATTTCGGTATTGAGACGGAACTCGATACCCATGCCGGTGAAGACTTCACGACGGTGGCTCAGCACGGTTTTTTCCAGCTTGAACTCGGGAATACCAAAGGTCAGCAGGCCGCCGATTTCCGGGTTCTTGTCGAACACCACCGGGGTCACGCCACCACGCACCAGTACGTCGGCGCAGCCCAGGCCCGCCGGGCCTGCACCGATGATCGCAACGCGCTTGCCGGTCGGCTTGACCTTGGACATGTCCGGGCGCCAACCCATGGCGAACGCGGTGTCGGTGATGTACTTCTCCACCGAACCGATGGTCACCGCGCCGAAGCCGTCGTTAAGGGTGCAGGCACCCTCGCACAGACGGTCCTGGGGACAAACCCTGCCGCAGACTTCCGGCAGGGTGTTGGTCTGGTGCGACAGCTCGGCGGCAGCGAGGATGTTGCCCTCGGCCACCAGCTTGAGCCAGTTGGGAATGAAGTTGTGCACCGGGCACTTCCATTCGCAATACGGGTTACCGCAACCCAGGCAGCGGTGGGCCTGGTCGGCCGAGTGCTGGGGTTTGAAGGGTTCGTAGATTTCCACGAACTCTTTCTTGCGTTGACGCAACAGTTTCTTCTTCGGATCTTTGCGCCCGACATCGATGAACTGGAAGTCGTTATTCAGACGTTCAGCCATGTTAAAACCTCATCAAACTCTTCAGGCGCATATCACTGCGGGTTGGCACGGATGCTGGAAAGCAACGATTTCAGGTTGGCAGCCTTGGGCTTGACCAGCCAGAAACGACGCAGGTAATCATCGAGGTTTTCGGCGAGGTTACGGCCCCATTCGCTGCCGGTCTCCTCGACGTACTCGTCCAGCACGTGCTGCAAGTGGTTCCGGTAGGACTCCATGGCTTCGCCGCTGATCCGCTGGATCTCGACCAACTCGTGGTTGACCTTGTCGACGAAGGTGTTGTCCTGGTCAAGCACGTAGGCGAAACCGCCGGTCATGCCCGAGCCGAAGTTGTAACCGGTCTTGCCCAGTACCGCGACAAAGCCACCGGTCATGTACTCGCAGCAGTGATCGCCAGTGCCTTCCACCACGGTGTGGGCACCGGAGTTACGCACGGCGAAACGCTCACCGGCAGTACCGGCAGCGAACAGCTTGCCACCGGTGGCACCGTACAAGCAGGTGTTGCCGATGATGGCACTGTCCTGAGTCTTGTAGATGCTGCCTTTAGGCGGAACGATAACCAGCTTGCCGCCGGTCATGCCCTTGCCCACGTAGTCGTTGGCGTCACCTTCGAGGTACATGTGCAGGCCGCCGGCGTTCCATACGCCAAAGCTCTGGCCGGCTGTGCCGTTGAAGCGGAAGGTGATCGGCGCTTTCGCCATGCCTTGGTTGCCGTGCTTGCGCGCGATTTCGCCGGAGATGCGTGCGCCGATCGAACGGTCGCAGTTGCAGATATCCAGGGCAAAGTCGCCACCGCTGGCGTCATTGATCGAGGAACTGGCCATTTCGACCATCTTCTCGGCCAGCAGGCCTTTGTCGAACGGCGGGTTGCGGTCCACCTGGCAGAATTGCGGCTTGTCTGCCGGGATGTGATCGCTGCCCAACAGCGGCGTCAGGTCCAGATGGTTCTGCTTGGCGGTCTGGCCTTCGAGGATGTCGAGCAGGTCGGTACGGCCGATCAGCTCTTCCAGCGAACGCACGCCCAGCTTGGCCAGCCACTCACGGGTTTCTTCGGCGACGTAGGTGAAGAAGTTCACCACCATGTCGACGGTGCCGATGTAGTGATCCTTGCGCAGCTTCTCGTTCTGAGTGGCGACGCCGGTGGCGCAGTTGTTCAGGTGGCAGATGCGCAGGTATTTGCAGCCCAGGGCGATCATTGGCGCAGTACCGAAGCCGAAGCTTTCGGCGCCAAGGATCGCGGCCTTGATCACGTCGAGGCCGGTTTTCAGGCCGCCATCGGTCTGCACCCGCACCTTGCCGCGCAGGTCGTTGCCGCGCAGGGTCTGGTGGGTTTCAGCCAGGCCGAGTTCCCACGGTGCGCCAGCGTACTTGATGGAAGTCAGCGGCGAAGCGCCGGTGCCGCCGTCATAGCCGGAGATGGTGATCAGGTCGGCATAGGCCTTGGCCACACCGGCGGCGATAGTGCCCACGCCAGCTTCTGCCACGAGCTTCACCGAGACCAGCGCCTGCGGGTTGACTTGTTTCAAGTCGAAAATCAGCTGCGACAAGTCTTCAATCGAATAGATGTCGTGGTGCGGCGGCGGCGAAATCAGGGTGACGCCGGGCACTGCGTAACGCAGCTTGGCGATCAAACCGTTGACCTTGCCACCAGGCAGTTGGCCGCCTTCGCCGGGCTTGGCGCCCTGGGCGACTTTGATCTGCAGCACTTCGGCGTTAACCAGGTATTCCGGCGTTACACCGAAACGACCCGTCGCCACTTGCTTGATTTTCGAGCTCTTGATGGTGCCGTAGCGCGCCGGGTCTTCGCCGCCTTCGCCGGAGTTGGAACGCGCACCCAGGCGGTTCATGGCTTCGGCCAGGGCTTCGTGAGCCTCGGGCGACAAGGCGCCCAAAGAGATACCGGCGGAGTCGAAGCGCTTGAGGATCGATTCCAATGGCTCGATTTCACTGATGGCCAGCGGCGTGTCCAGGGTTTTCACCTTGAACAGGTCACGGATCATCGACACCGGGCGGTTATCCACCAGCGCGGTGTATTCCTTGAACTTGGCGTAGTCGCCCTGCTGCACGGCGGCTTGCAGGGTGTTGACCACATCCGGGTTGTACGCGTGGTATTCGCCACCGTGCACGAACTTCAGCAGGCCGCCTTGCTGGATCGGCTTGCGCGCGCTCCAGGCTTCGGCTGCCAGGGCTTTCTGTTCGGCTTCGATGTCGACGAAACGTGCGCCCTTGATACGGCTTGGCACACCACGGAAGCTCAGCTCGCAAACCTCTTCGGACAGGCCGATGGCTTCGAACAGCTGTGCGCCACGGTAAGACGTGACGGTGGAGATGCCCATCTTCGACAGGATCTTCAGCAAGCCCTTGGTGATGCCCTTACGGTAGTTCTTGAACACCTCATAGAGGTCGCCCAGTACTTCACCGGTACGGATCAAATCACCCAGCACTTCGTAGGCCAGGAACGGGTAAACCGCCGAGGCGCCGAAACCGATCAACACTGCGAAGTGATGCGGGTCGCGGGCAGTAGCCGTTTCCACGAGGATGTTGGAGTCGCAACGCAGGCCTTTTTCGGTCAGGCGATGGTGCACCGCGCCGGTGGCCAAGGAGGCGTGGATCGGCAGCTTGCCTGGCGCGATGTGACGGTCGGTCAGCACGATCTGGGTACGACCGGCGCGCACAGCCTCTTCGGCCTGATCGGCGACGTTGCGCACAGCGGCTTCAAGGCCGAGGCTCTCGTCGTAGTTCAGGTCGATGATCTGGCGGTCGAAACCTGGACGCTCCAGGGTCATCAACGAGCGCCATTTGGCCGGGGAAATGACCGGCGAGCTGAGGATCACACGGGAGGCGTGCTCAGGCGATTCCTGGAAGATGTTGCGCTCGGCACCGAGGCACACTTCCAGCGACATCACGATGGCTTCACGCAGCGGGTCGATCGGCGGGTTGGTCACCTGGGCGAACTGCTGGCGGAAATAGTCATACGGCGTGCGCACGCGCTGGGACAGCACGGCCATTGGCGTGTCATCGCCCATGGAGCCGACCGCCTCATAGCCTTGCTCACCGAGCGGGCGCAGCACTTGGTCGCGCTCTTCGAACGTGACCTGGTACATCTTCATGTACTGCTTGAGCTGGTCGACGTCATAGAAAGCCGAACCGTGGTCGTTGTCTTCCATGGTCGCCTGGATGCGCAGGGCGTTCTTGCGCAGCCATTGCTTGTACGGGTGACGCGACTTCAAGCGGTTGTCGATGGCGTCGGTGTCGAGGATCTGCCCGGTTTCGGTGTCCACGGCCAGGATCTGGCCCGGGCCTACACGGCCTTTGGCGATCACGTCTTCAGGCTTGTAGTCCCACACGCCGATTTCCGACGCCAGGGTGATGAAGCCGTTGGTGGTGGTCACCCAACGCGCCGGGCGCAGGCCGTTACGGTCGAGCAGGCACACCGCGTAGCGGCCGTCGGTCATCACCACGCCGGCCGGGCCGTCCCACGGCTCCATGTGCATCGAGTTGTACTCGTAGAACGCACGCAGGTCCGGGTCCATGGTCTCGACGTTCTGCCACGCAGGCGGGATGATCATGCGCACGCCACGGAACAGGTCAATGCCGCCGGTGACCATCAGTTCGAGCATGTTGTCCATGCTGGAGGAGTCGGAACCCACGCGGTTAACCAGCGGGCCGAGCTCTTCGAGGTCCATCAAATCGTTGGCGAACTTGGTGCGACGGGCCACGGCCCAGTTGCGGTTGCCGGTGATGGTGTTGATCTCGCCGTTGTGGGCGAGAAAGCGGAATGGCTGAGCCAGCGGCCATTTCGGCAGGGTGTTGGTGGAGAAGCGCTGGTGGAACACGCAGATTGCGGTTTGCAGGCGCTCGTCGCTCAGGTCTGGATAGAAGGCGGTCAAATCCGCCGGCATCATCAGGCCTTTATAAATGATGGTCTTGTGCGAAAAGCTGCAGATGTAGTGGTCGGTGTCGGCGGCGTTGGACACCGACGAACGACGACGCGAGGTAAACAGCTTGATCGCCATGTCCTGATCGCTGAGGCCATCGCCTGCGATGAACACTTGTTCGATCTGCGGCAGGCGCTCCAGGGCCAGGCGGCCGAGCACGCTGGTGTCGATCGGCACCTTGCGCCAGCCCACCAGTTGCAGGCCGGCAGCCAGGATCTCGCGGTTCATGTTCTCGCGAGCGGCTTCGGCTTTTACCGGGTCCTGATTGAAAAACACCATGCCTACGGCGTACTGCTTGGGCAGGTCGACAGCAAATTGCTCTTTTGCGACAGCGCGCAGGAACTGGTCGGGTTTTTGAATCAGCAAGCCGCAACCGTCACCGGTCTTGCCGTCGGCGTTGATCCCACCGCGGTGGGTCATGCAGGTCAGGGCCTCGATGGCCGTTTGCAAAAGGGTATGACTGGGCTCGCCCTGCATGTGGGCTATCAGGCCGAAACCGCAGTTATCCTTGAATTCATCGGGTTGGTACAGACCTGCTTTCATAGACACTTTCTCACCAGGCTGCCTCTTATATCGAGGCAAATTTCTTTTCAATTCAACCGGTTACCTTCCACGCCGAACGTACGCCGGCTTAGCGGGGGCAAAAGGGAGGTCATTGTACACACCGACACGAACGCTCACAAATTTAGCGACGAAATGTCGCAAATCTATGTCGCATTTATGAAAGGTTTAAAGCGATATGCTGTGCTAGTCAAAACTTTTTTAATTCTGACCGCTACGACTCAAAAGCTACTGTGACGCAGACACCGCAAGGCGCGCGGCCTTGAGGGCAGCACGCACTTGCGGTTTTAATTTTGAGGTGCCGGGAGAGGCGGCCTGGGTAAGGCCGCCGAATCTTCAGCGAGTTGTTGCGAGTTCTTGTTGAACGCTGGCAACAGTGCGAGGCCAAGGTTTACCAGCCTGAACCTTCGCTGGCAAGGCTTTGATAGCGGAATCAGCTGCTGCACGGCTTGGGAAGCTGCCGTAGGTGATCACGTAGAGAGGCTTGCCGTTGAGCACTTTCTTGAAATAACGGTACTGGCCGCCCTGCTCTTTCACAAACGCCTGGGCGTTGGCTTCGGAGCTGGTGCCCAGGATCTGCACGACGAAATTACCGGTTGGCTGGCTGGTGTACCAGCTGCTGCCGGCGGCGGCAGGGGCAGCGGCCTTGGCAACAGCGGCAGGTTTTTCAGCAGGCTTGGCGGCCGGTGCCGGCTTGGCCACTGGCGCAGGCGCGACAGGCTTGGCAACCGGGGCAGGCTTGGCAGTGGCAACGGTCGGCGCTGGCGTCGGCTTGGCAACTGGAGCGGCTGCCGGGCCAGCCGGAACGCCGGCAGGCGGTGCGGTGGTGGTTACGGTTGGCGGCGTGGCGCTGGAGCCTTCCACCGGCACACCATCGTCACCTTCAGAGATACCACCGGCGGCTTCAGCGAGCGGGCCGCGCATGACTGGCTGGCCGACCATCGGCAGGTTGGTCGGTTGGCCGGAGTTGGCGAATTCGACATTTGGCGTGGGCTTGCCCAGTGGCAACTGCGCCTGTTCGGTTGGCGCACCGGCGGTGGCGGGTGCCTTGCTGCGACCCGGGATCAACCAGGCAGCAGCGACAGCGACCACGACCACGGCAGAAATCGCCAATACGTGCTTCTTAGGCATAGTAAACCCCATCTTTGGACGCTTAACCGCAGAGCGGCTGGCAATCATGGCTTCGATCAAGGCATCGCGGGCAACCTGGTTGATGGTGCCAGGCCAGCCGCCTGCGCTTTCGTGAATATCAGAGATCTGATTTGCCGTGAAAAGTTCGATACCGGCACCGGCGCCTTCGAGGCGTTGAGCCAGGTATTCGCGGGTTTCTTCCTCTTCGTACGGCTGCAATTCGATGACGTGAAACAGCTCCTGCTCACCGCTGATCTGCTCCAGATCGGCGATCAAGGACGACTCACCAAACAGGAACACATGCGGGCGCCCTTCCGGCGTACCCGCCGCCAGCGCCAGCAGCGCTTCCAGGGCGGATTCGTCGAGCTGCTCGGCATCGTCCACCAGCAAGTAGACTTCCTGGCCGGTGAGGCCCAACTGCACAACCTGCTTGAGGATCGCGTTCGGCTCGGCATTGGCAACGTTCAGCGCCTGGGCAACCTGG
This sequence comes from Pseudomonas sp. WS 5532, assembly GCF_012985445.1. NCBI lineage: Bacteria > Pseudomonadati > Pseudomonadota > Gammaproteobacteria > Pseudomonadales > Pseudomonadaceae > Pseudomonas > Pseudomonas sp. WS 5532. Next base: position 98,739 of record NZ_JAAQWK010000010.1, on the reverse strand, counting down.
CGCAGTACGCCGGCTGCATCACCGGCACCACGGGCCGATACCACCACGCTCTGTACCGATTGCTTGTTGGTGCTGGCAACCAGCGCCTGGCGCAGCAGGGTCTTGCCACTGCCCAACGGGCCGGTCACAACCAACAACAGTTGGCTGTAGCGCGCCAGGTGGTGCAACTGACCGAGCACCGGCTTGCGCTGGGCAGGGAAAAATTTGAAGCCGGGAACCCGTGGAGCAAAAGGGTCGTGGCTTAACTGGTAGTGGCCGAGGAACGCCTCGTCGGCATGCAAACTAGTCATCGGGATCTTATTAACCTTTAAGCTGGGCCAGGGCGCGGTAATCCGCTCCCAGCGTGGCCTGTAAAATCTCTTTCGGATAATCGTCGGTCACTACCGCTTCGCCCATGTGGCGCAGCAGCACCAGTCGCAGGCGACCGTCGATCACTTTCTTGTCGATTGCCATATGTTCGAGGAAATCCGCCTCGGTCATCTCTTCCGGCGGAATAACCGGCAAGCCGGCGCGCTGGAACAGATGGATGCCGCGATCACGCTCCTGGGCGCTGATCCAGCCCAGGCGTTGCGACATTTCCAGTGCCATTACTGTGCCAGCCGCCACGGCTTCCCCGTGCAACCACACACCATAGCCCATGTGCGTTTCGATCGCATGGCCGAAGGTGTGGCCCAGGTTCAGGGTGGCGCGCACACCGGACTCCCGTTCGTCGGCATTCACCACCAGCGCCTTGGCGGCGCATGAACGGGAAATCGCTTCGGTCAGTGCCACCTGGTCCAGGGCACGCAGGGCGTCCATGTGTTCTTCGAGCCAGGTCAGGAACGGCTCGTCACAAATCAGCCCGTACTTGATGACCTCCGCCAGACCGGCCGACAGCTCGCGCGGCGGCAAGGTGTTGAGGGTCGCGGTGTCGATCAGCACGGCTTGTGGTTGATAGAACGCACCCACCATGTTCTTGCCCAGCGGGTGGTTGATGCCAGTCTTGCCGCCCACCGACGAATCGACCTGGGACAACAAGGTGGTCGGCACCTGGATAAAGTCCACGCCGCGCTGGTAGCAAGCTGCGGCAAAGCCGGCCATGTCGCCGATCACGCCGCCGCCCAGGGCGACCACCGTGGTACGTCGGTCATGCCGTGCAGTCAGCAGGCCGTCAAAGATCAGTTGCAGGGTTTCCCAGTTCTTGTGGGCCTCGCCATCGGGCAGGATCACCGAAATCACCGAGTAGGCCGCAAGGCTGCGGCTCAGACGCTCAAGATACAGCGGCGCGACCGTTTCATTGGAGATGATCGCCACTTGCCGACCGGCAATATGCGGTGCGAGCAACTCGGGCAGGTCCAACAAACCTTCGCCAATATGGATTGGGTAGCTGCGCTCGCCTAGATCGACCTTAAGTGTCTGCATGTGTCCCCGCGTGAAGAAATATGTACGATCGGCAACGCTCGGATTTTCGTCGCCTGATGGCTCTGCGCCATACTCCGGAGGAGGATGGCGCGCCGCCGAGAATAGCGCATTTCGGGCCTGGCTTTAACGGGGTGGCAACTGCTGCAAACGCTCAAGAATGTCGAGAACCACCATTCGAGGCGGCCGCTCATCGGTTTCGACCACCAGATCGGCGATTTCCCGATACAGCGGATCACGCAGCGTGAGCAGGTCCCGCAAGGTTTTTGCCGGGTCTGCGGTACGCAGCAATGGGCGGTTGCGATCGCGCGCGGTACGCCCCACCTGCTGCTCGACCGATGCATGCAAATAAACCACGCGACCACCGGCATGCAGCGCCCGGCGGTTTTCATCGCGCATCACTGCACCGCCGCCGGTGGCCAATACCACGCCATCGCAGCCGCACAGCTCGGCAATCATCGCCTGCTCGCGGTCGCGAAAGCCCAGTTCGCCTTCCTTATCGAAGATCCATGGGATATTGGCACCCGTGCGCAATTCAATTTCCTTGTCGGAATCTTTGAACGGCAGGCGCAGCTCTTTGGCCAGCAAACGGCCGATGGTGCTTTTTCCAGCCCCCATCGGTCCTACAAGAATCAAATTTCGCACAGAATCAACGACTCACAGCAATCGCCTGGTTATTCATAATACGCGGAGTCAGGAATACCAGCAGCTCGGATTTTTTCTCCGCCAGCACATCGCGCCGGAAAAGGCGGCCAAGATACGGTACATCGCCCAAAAATGGCACTTTATCTACCACTTTGCTTTGCGTATTGGAGAAAACCCCGCCAATGACGATGGTCTCGCCATCCTTGACCCGCACCTTGGCGTTGACTTCGTTTTTCTTGATCGGCGGTACGTCGTTGAGCTTGTTCAGGTAGTCCGGCTCGTCCTTGGTGACCTTGACCTCCATAATCACCCAGCCATCCGGGGTGATTTGCGGGGTCACCTCCAACGACAGCGAGGCCTCCTTGAACGACACTGAGGTGGCGCCACGCGAGCTGGACTCCTGGTAAGGAATCTCGGTGCCCTTGAGGATGCGCGCGGTTTCCTTGTCGGACGTGACCACCTTGGGCTGTGAGACGATTTCGCCGTTGCCGGTTTTTTCCATGGCCGTCAGTTCCAGGTCGAGCAACAGGTTGTCGGTAATAAAAGCGATGCCCAAGCCAGACGTACCGGCCAGCGAGCCCATATCGACAAACGGCGAGCTGGGCGGATTCTCCGGTGGCTCCGCACCCTCGGCCAACGGCTTGCTGATACCGCCCGCGCCCCAGTTGCCGCGATTGAGCCGCCCGCCCCAGCGCACGCCCAGGCTTTTGTCGTAATCGACATTAGCCTCGACAATCCGCGCCTCGATCATCACTTGGCGTACCGGTACATCCAGCTGCGCCACGATGCGCCGCAGCTCGTCAATTTGCTCGCGGGTCTGGTAGGCGATGATGTTATTGGTGCGATCATCCACCGCCACCGAGCCGCGCTCATCGGTAAAGCCGTCAACGCCTGTCACCGACTGGAACAACTTGGCCAGGTCCGCCGCCTTGGCGTAATTGACCTGCAACAGCTCGCGCCGCAAGGGCGCCAGCTCTTCCATCTGCTTGCGCGACTCCAGCGCCAGCAGCTCGCGGGCCGCCAATTCTTCGGCGGGTGCCACCAGCAAAACGCCGGCCTTCACGCGCTTATCCAAGCCTTTGGTTTGCAGCACCAGATCCAGCGCCTGGTCCCAGGGCACATCCTTGAGCCGCAAAGTGATCGAGCCTTGCACTTCATCACTGGCCACCAGATTAAGCCCGGCCACATCCGCAATTTGCTGCAACACGGCGCGCAATTCGATGTTCTGGAAGTTGAGGGTCAGCGTGTCGCCGTTGTAGGCGCCACTGGGAACCACGCTGCCAGGAGGCGGCAGCTGGATCAGATCGACGCGATTGGGCACAGCAAATGCCATCGGTGCCGTGAACGCTATCCATAGCGCCACACCGAAGGACGAGAAAGTCCTTTTCATTGTTTGATTCCGTTATGAGTTGACGTTTAAAACCAGGGTTCGCGAACGCGCAAGCCATGCGCCCTGTTCGTCCGGGAACAGTTCGACCAGTTCGATGTGGCCGGAATGAATGGCCGTGACCCGGCCATGGTTAGGCCCCAGGTAGTCGCCGACCGCCAGCCGGTGCACGCCAGAAGATGTGCGCAGCAGGGCGAATGTCTGCAGGCCATGGGGCAGTGCTTCGACCGACACTGCATCGATTGAAAGCGTGCCGACCATTTCGAACTGGTCGACAGCCAGGCCTTCCAGTGGGCCGCGCTTGCGCGCCAAGTCCGGCGCAAGAGCGGGTTGGCCCGGCACATGGTCGACCTGCGCCGCAGGCGGCTGGAACGGGTCACGCTGGGACGCTGCCTCATAGACAAAGTGCGCCCCCTGCTCGACAGCCATTCCAGGCTTGCCGCGCGCGGACAGGCCACGGTAAGTCTTGGCCAGCAAATCAAGGCGCAATAACGCCCCTTCAGACCGAAGCACCACATCCTGCACAGTGACGATCCGCGGCAAACCACCCAGGGCAGTCACGAAGCTCGCCAGGTCGTGGTAGGCACCCAACACACCGACTTGTACCGGCTCCTCGATGTAGTACGGCTGCGTCTGTTCATCCAGTACCGTGACACCTTCGACCACCAAACCGTTGGCCGCCGCCAGCCGCGCCATGTCTTCGAGCAAGCCCGGCATGTCCGATTCGCCGGGCAACTGCCGCAACAGCTCGGCAACCTGCGCCTGGGCTCTCTGGGCCTGATGGGCACGCACCTCAAGATCGGCGGCCAGGCTGGTCTTTTGCGTAAGTTGCTGTTGCAACATCAGCGTCTGCGCTTGCAACCCTTGCAACTGTTCACGTGCCGGAGCCAGCAGCCATCCATCGCCCACCACCCACACCAATCCCCCCAGCGCGCAGCCGAGCAGAAGCTTGGCCGGTAGGGGCCATTTGGCAGCGTTGTGAGAAAGCGTGGAAAAGTCGAGCCTGGGCAGGCTCAAGGCTGGGCCTCGGTGGATTCCCCTTGGCGCACCATCAACTGGAATTCGTTGCCGCCGCCTTGGCCTTGCGCACGCACGTGCTGCAGCCGGGTTGCGTGGGCACCTTCAGAGGCCTCGAGGCGGCGCATCAGTTGAGCGATATCCTGGCTGGACTCGGCACTGCCACTGACACTCACCGTATTGCCCTTGGCAACCACCTCATGCAGGTGCACCCCATCGGGCACGGCACGGGCGAGTTGGTCCAATAGCTGGGCGCCGGCCGAGCGAGATTCGTGCAGGTCCTGTACGACCTTCATTCGCGCGGCCAATTGCTGGCTCTGCTCCTGCAAGTCATCGATGGTCTTGAGGCGCGAGTCCTGGATGGCGACGTCTTTGTTGAGGTGGCTGTTGCGTGTCACTTGCCGGTCGATCGCCTGATCGATGACCTGGTTCGCCAGCCACACCGCCGCGAGTGCCACACCGGCGAACCCCAGCAGAAATAGCAGGAAGTATTTGCGCCGCCGTTCTGCCTGCGCCTGGCGCCAAGGCAAAAGATTGATTCGTGTCATCCAGCGAAACTCCTCAGGGCCAGCCCGCAAGCAATTCCCATCCCGTGGGCATCCACGGCCCATTGTGCGCCATCGACTCGATGGCCCGGCATGAAGCTGGCGAAATCCTGACGGCAAGCGCGCTCCAATGCAAACCCTTCGACATCCACCACCCTCGCAACCAGCCCGGCCAGGGCCAAAACCGCTGCGCGGGCCTCGACCTGCTCCTTCAGGCACGCAGCCAGCACCACCTCGACCCGCGCCGAGTCCTTAGCTAAAGGGCCGCGCACCTGAAAATCGATGGCGACGTCATCCAGTGGGTAAGGGATGTACTGGTCGGCTTCCATCTGGATCATCCAGGCCATCTCTTCGTCACTGAGCCCCGCCTCCATGTCGATCACCCGCGTGATGACCGATGGCCCCGATACCGCCACTGCCGCCTGCCGGACGGACGAGTGCAACCGGGACAATGCCTGCTGCAGTGCCTGCCCCACCCCTTCAAGGTCCAACAACGTGCCATCGACGACAGCATTGGCGGGCAGCCCCTGCGCGACGTATGCCTTGACGCTGTAGGCGCCGGCGGTGTGGTCCAGTTCAATCAGCTTGATTCCGGTGTCATTGATGTCGACGCCCAGCAGGGTGTCGGCTTTGCGCCTGAAAAATCCCTTTCTCATAAAACTCCCTAAAACTTTGCCTGTCATACCGCCTGATTGCCGCTGGGAATCGTGCATTCGGTCGACTTGTTTGGCCGCCACGAATGACGCCCCAGGCCGAAAATGCTTTAATGCCCAGCGTTTTTTCCCGCTTTTTCCTGCTGCTCGGGTCGATCCATCGTTTGCCATGCATGCCCCGACGCGTAACTCATTCTTTTCTCTGGAAATCCAAAAGCCTTGATTCGTCTGCTGAAGTTTTTCGGGTACTCCATTGTCGCGATCGTCTGCGGGCTGCTGCTCGTACTCAGCGGGGCCTACCTCTACCTTAGTCCGGGTTTGCCCTCAGTAGAGGCACTCAGAAGTATCCAGTTGCAGATTCCTTTGCGGGTCTACAGCAGCGATGAAAAACTGATCGCGGAGTTCGGCGAAATGCGCCGCACACCGATCCGTTTCGCCGACATTCCACCCAATTTCATCAACGCCCTGCTCTCGGCTGAAGACGATAATTTCGCCAACCACTACGGCGTCGACCCAGGCAGCCTGGTGCGCGCAGCCACCCAGCTGGTAAAAAGCGGACACATTCAATCCGGCGGCAGCACCATCACCATGCAGGTGGCGAAGAACTTCTTCCTCACCAGCGAGCGCAGTTTTTCGCGCAAGGCCACCGAAATCCTGTTGGCGCTGCAGATCGAACGTCAGTTGACCAAGGACGAAATCCTTGAGCTGTACGTCAACAAGATCTACCTGGGCAATCGCGCCTACGGGATCGAAGCCGCTTCGCAGGTGTACTACGGCAAGTCGATTCGTGATGCCAGCCTGGCGCAGATGGCAATGATCGCCGGCCTGCCCAAGGCGCCGTCGCGCTTCAACCCGCTGGCCAACCCGGCGCGCAGCAAGGAGCGTCGCGACTGGATCCTGGGGCGCATGTACAAGCTGGGCAAAATCGACCAGGCCGCCTACGAGAGCGCCGTGGCCGAGCCGCTGAACGCCAGTTACCACGTGCCGACACCGGAAGTGAATGCGCCGTATATCGCTGAAATGGCACGTGCCGAGATGGTCGGCCGTTATGGCAGCGAGGCCTACACCGAAGGCTTCCGCGTGACCACGACCATTCCAAGCAACCTGCAGGAAATCGCCAATAACTCAGTACGCGACGGTTTGGTGACCTACGACCAGCGCCATGGCTACCGTGGCCCCGAATCGCGCCTGCCGGGCAAGACCCTGAGCGCCTGGACCACCGAGCTGGGTAAACAGCGCCCGATCAGCGGCCTGGAACCCGCCATCGTCACTCAGGTGAAGAAGGATGGCGTGCAAGTGCTCACCCGCAGCGGCGAAGGCCATGTGTCGTGGGACAGCATGAAATGGGCACGCCCGTTCCTGAACACCAACAGCATGGGCCCGATGCCCAAGCAGCCGTCGGACGTGGCGCAAGTCGGTGACTTGATCCGCGTGCAACGCCAGAAAGACGACAGCCTGAAATTCAGCCAAGTGCCTGTGGCCCAGGGCGCTCTGGTGTCCCTGGACCCGCAGAACGGTGCGATCCGTGCGCTGGTCGGCGGCTTTGCCTTCGAGCAGAGCAACTACAACCGCGCCACCCAGGCCAAGCGCCAGCCGGGCTCAAGCTTCAAACCGTTTGTCTACAGCGCCGCGCTGGATAACGGCTACACCGCCGCCAGCCTGGTCAACGACGCACCGATCGTGTTTGTCGACGAGTACCTGGACAAGGTCTGGCGCCCGAAGAACGACACCAATACCTTCCTCGGCCCGATCCGTATTCGCGAGGCGCTGTACAAGTCACGCAACCTGGTCTCGATCCGCCTGCTGCAGGCGATGGGCGTGGGCAAGACCATCGACTACATGACACGCTTTGGCTTCGCCAAGTCGGATCTGCCGCCGAACCTGTCCCTGGCGCTGGGCACCGCGACCCTCACGCCGATGGAAATTGCTACCGGCTGGAGCACCTTTGCCAACGGCGGCTACAAGATCACGCCGTACCTGATCGACAAGATCGAAAGCCGCAATGGCGACACGCTGTTCACCGCCAACCCGCCACGCGTGCCGGGCGACGTGGTAAACGGTGTGGCTGCACCCGATGGCATTGCAGCACCGAACAACGGCGGCATCACCATTGAGCCGACGCCAGGCGCAGCACCGGCCGCCAATGCCGCCGTGCCCGCCGAGCCACAGGCACCAGCAGTGGCCGAGCGTGTGGTGGATGGTCGTACCACCTACATCCTCAACAGCATTCTGGAAGACGTGATCAAGAAAGGCACCGGCCGCCGCGCCCTGGCCTTGGGTCGCGCGGATATCGCCGGCAAGACCGGTACCACCAACGAGTCCAAGGATGCCTGGTTCTCCGGCTACAACGCCGACTACGTGACCACCGTGTGGACCGGCTACGACCAACCGGAAAGCCTGGGCCGCCGTGAGTTTGGTGGCACCGTCGCACTGCCGATCTGGATGAGCTACATGGGCGCGGCCTTGAAGGACAAGCCGCTGCATACCCAGGCTGAGCCGGAAGGTATTCTCAGCCTGCGGATCGACCCGGTCAGCGGCCGTGCGGCATCACCCAGCACGCCGAATGCGTACTTCGAGCTGTTCAAGAGCGAAGACACGCCGCCGTCGGTCAACGAGCTGGGCAACGGCGTTGCACCGGGCAGCCCACTGCCGGCGGATGAGGCGGCGCCGATCGATCTCTTCTAATGTGACACAGCTCCACTGTGGGAGCTGGCTTGCCTGCGATGGCCATAGGCATCTACACAACTTTTGAAGGCCGCCACTTTCTCCTGTGGCGAGCAGGCTTGTCCTGCGTTGGGCCGCGAAGCGGCCCCAAACCCTGACACTGAGTACTTTCAGGAAAATTGCAGCGCCTTTACTGGGGCCGCTTCGCAGCCCAACGCCGGCGGGGCGACGATTCGACAAGCCTGCTCGCCACAACAGCCCACCTGCCACAGACTTCGTGCTAACCGGCTGTGTAACCTATGCTGCGATGGCGGTGTATCAGCCACTGATTCACCCCCTGGTACACCGCCATCGCGGGCAAGCCCGGCTCCCACAGGGTTTACCTGGCGCCTGAAGACCGTATTCATCAGCCACAAAAAAAGCCCCGACTCGCAAGAGCCGGGGCTTTTTGTTGGTGCGCTACAACGGCTTAGCCGTTGAACACATCATCCACGCTTTTCAGCGGGTAGTGCTTCGGATACGGCAGGGTAGCCACACCGGTCTCGATCGCGGCTTTGGCCACGGCATCCGAGATCAGGGTGATCAGGCGCTTATCCATTGGTTTCGGGATGATGTACTCACGACCGAATGCCAGTGGGGCACCACCGTAGGCATCGCAGACATCCTGAGGTACCGGCAGCTTGGCCAGTTCACGCAGGGCGTTGGCGGCAGCCACTTTCATCTCTTCGTTGATGCGCTTGGCGCGAACGTCCAGGGCACCACGGAAGATGAACGGGAAGCCCAACACGTTGTTGACCTGGTTCGGGTAGTCCGAACGGCCGGTGGCCATGATCACGTCGTTGCGAGTGGCGTGGGCCAGCTCAGGCGAGATCTCCGGGTCCGGGTTGGAGCAGGCGAACACGATCGGGTTGGCCGCCATGGACTTCAGGCCTTCGGCGCTCAGCAGGTTCGGGCCGGACAGGCCAACGAACACGTCGGCACCGTCGAGGGCGTCAGCCAGGGTGCGCTTGTCGGTGGCGTGGGCAAACATCGCCTTGTACTGGTTCAGGTCGGTACGCTCGGACTGAACAACGCCCTTGCTGTCGACCATGAAGATGTTTTCCAGCTTGGCGCCCATGCTCACCAGCAACTTCATGCAGGAGATGGCCGCAGCACCAGCGCCCAGGCAGACGATCTGGGCGTCAGCCAGGGTTTTGCCAGCGATTTCCAGGGCGTTGATCATGCCGGCCGCAGTAACGATCGCGGTGCCGTGCTGGTCATCGTGGAATACCGGAATGTCGCACTGTTCGATCAGGGCCTTTTCGATCTCGAAGCACTCAGGTGCCTTGATGTCTTCCAGGTTGATGCCACCGAAAGTGATGGAGATGCGCTTTACAGTGTCGATGAAAGCTTGCGGGCTTTCGGAATCGACTTCGATGTCGAAAACGTCGATGCCGGCAAAGCGCTTGAACAGCACGCCCTTACCTTCCATTACTGGCTTGGAAGCCAATGGGCCGAGGTTGCCCAGGCCGAGAATCGCGGTGCCATCGGAAATCACTGCAACCAGGTTGCCTTTGCCGGTGTACTTGTACGCCAGTTCAGGGTCGCGGGCGATTTCACGTACGGGCTCGGCAACGCCAGGGCTGTAGGCCAGCGACAAGTCGCGGGCAGTGGCAGTGGCTTTGGTGAGCTCTACACTCAGCTTTCCTGGACGAGGATGGGCGTGATATTCGAGAGCGGCAGTTTTCAAATCAGACATATCGGCATTCCGCTTTTACTGTTGGTCGACGGACCGCCGAGGATACGCGTGTGAGAAAGTCCCCACAAGACTGGTCAGTCACTGCCGTCAAGGGCCGCGCACTACGACTTTCGGCCAAGAGCCACGGGATACAAGGGCTTAACTGTTCACAATTACGATAAAAAATGTCTACAATTATTTTATTAAAATCGCTTTGAGTGCAGCACGGTCAAATCGCAGGCACAAAAAAGGCGCCCACAAGGGGCGCCTTTTTCAACAGCTTGCAAAAACCCTGGGGGCTTTTGAGCCTTACTCTGCAGCAGCAGGCTTCTTGCCGAAAGCACCAAAGCGATCTGCGAAGCGCTGTACACGGCCGCCGGTGTCCAGAGTTTTCTGCTTACCGGTGTAGAACGGGTGGCACTCGTTGCATACGTCAGTACCCAGTGGCTTGCACAGGTTCGAACGCGTTTCGAACTTGTTGCCGCAGCTGCAGGTTACTTCGATAGTTTCGTACGCTGGATGGATATCGGCTTTCATGGTGACTTCCTCGGGCTAGCGTGCCGCCACTCGACACTATTGTCGAATACCGCACGTAATTAGGCCGCGGATTCTACCAGACCTTTTTAAACGCGCAAGCGGCGCCTCCCGTGCTTTGCCTACATAAAAGCCCCTTTCATCAGAAAAACCCAACACACCACCGCCCATCTGCAAGGACGCACTTTTTTGTGGCGAGCAGGCTTGCCCTGCGCTGGGCAAGCCTGCTGCTCGCCACAACAAGCCCGGCGCCCACAGAAGTGCCGCAAGACAGGACACCCCCACCGCAGGTCTGCTAGGCTCCCGCCCCTGCGCCACTGCCTGCCTTTATATGAGACTCCCCGCGTGCCCGACGCCATTTTGCGCCTAGCCCTGCCATCGCCCCTGCGCCGCCTGTTCGACTACCGAGCCCCGGCCGGCGTGTTGCGGGCGCAGTTGCAGCCGGGCATGCGCGTGCGCGTGCCGTTTGGCCGTCGCGAGATGATCGGCATCCTGATCGAAGTGGCCGACCACAGCGAAGTCCCCGCCGAAAAGCTCAAGCCAGCCCTGGCCATCCTCGACGCTACACCGCCGCTGCCGCCCGCGCTGTTCAAGTTATGCCTGTGGACCGCACAGTATTACCAGCATAGCCTCGGCGATACCCTGAGCTGGGCACTGCCGGTGCTGCTGCGCCAGGGCGAACTGGCTGAAGCACGCCAGGAGCGTTTCTGGTCGATGGTGCCCGGCGCGCGCCTGGATGACCCACGCATCGCCCGCGCGCCACGCCAACGCGAAGCCCTCGCGACCCTGGCCCAACACCCCCATGGCGTAGCCCACCAGTTGTTAAGCAAGCTGATGCTGAGCAAAGACAGCCTCGACTTGCTGCTGGCAAAGGGCTTGGTGCAGGTGGAAATCCGCAAGCACGCGCCGGACCCGCGCCATGACCACTGGCTGGCTCAACCGGAGTTGCCGCTGAACCCCGAGCAACGCGCCGCCTATGAAGCCATTCGCGCCGGTTTCGACAGCTTCCATGCCTTCCTGCTCGCCGGCGTCACCGGCAGCGGCAAGACCGAAGTGTATTTGCAACTGATCCGCGAAACCCTGCAAGCCGGCAAGCAGGCACTGGTGTTGATCCCGGAGATCAACCTCGGCCCGCAAACCCTGGCGCGTTTCGAGCAACGTTTTAACGCGCGCATCGCGCTGGTGCATTCGGCGGTCAACGACCGCGAGCGCCTGGAAGCCTGGCTGGCGGCGCGGGACGGCGAGGCCGACATTATTATCGGCACCCGCTCGGCCCTGTTCACGCCGATGAAAAACCCCGGGCTGATCATCATCGACGAGGAGCACGACGGCTCCTATAAACAGCAGGAAGGCCTGCGCTACCACGCCCGCGACCTGGCGCTGGTACGCGCGCGCCAGGAAGACATCCCGATTGTGCTCGGCTCGGCTACACCGTCCCTGGAAAGCCTGCACAACGCCTACACCGGCCGTTATGGCCTGCTGCGTCTCAACGAGCGCGCAGGCGGCGCCAAGCAACCACGGTTTCTGCGCCTGGATGTAAAAAGCCGCCCACTGGACAGCGGCATTTCCGGGCCGATGCAGCAAGCCATCGGCCAAACCCTCGCCGCCGGCCAGCAAGTCCTGGTGTTTCTTAACCGTAGGGGCTTTGCGCCGACGCTGCTGTGCCACGACTGCGGCTGGATGTCCGAGTGCGAACGCTGCGATGCGCGCATGACCGTACACCAGCGCCACGGCGAGCTGCGCTGCCACCACTGCGGCCATGTGGAGCGCGTGCCGCGCCACTGCCCACAATGCGGCAAAGTGGATTTGCGCCCCGTGGGTGCGGGCACCGAGCGTGCCGAGGAGCGCCTGGGCATTCTGTTTCCGGATTACCCGGTGCTGCGCGTCGACCGCGACAGCACCTCGCGCAAAGACGCGATGAACCAGCTGTTCGCGACCATTCAGAAAGGCCAGCCGTGCATCCTGATCGGCACGCAGATGCTCGCCAAAGGGCACCACTTCCCACGGGTAACGCTGGTGTCGATCCTGGACGCCGACGGTGGTTTGTTCTCCGGCGACTTCCGCGCCAGCGAACGCATGGCGCAACTGATCGTGCAGGTGGCAGGCCGTGCCGGGCGCGCCGAAGAGCCGGGCAAGGTGATTATCCAGACGCATCTGGCCGACCATCCCTTGCTGATTCAACTGACAGAACAGGGCTACTTCGCTTTCGCCGAACAGGCCCTGAGCGAACGCCGCTCCGCCGGCCTGCCGCCGTTTGCCCACCTGGCACTGTTGCGCGCCGAAGCGCACAAGCCAGGGCAGGCCGAAAATTTTCTCGACGAGGCATGCAGCGCCGCCGAACGTTTGCTCGGTGAGTTGAGTCTGGCCGGCATCGAATTGCTCGGCCCAGTCCCCGCGCCGATGGAGCGGCGCGCCGGGCGATATCGCGCTCAGCTACTCTTGCAGGCAACGTCCCGTGCACCGCTGCATCGACTATTAAATAGCTGGATGCTTGCCCTGGAGCAAATGCCCAGCGCCCGCCAAGTGCGATGGTCGTTGGATGTGGATCCGGTAGACCTGTATTGATTGCGAAATCGCTATCGCAGGCAAGCCAGCTCCCACATTTTGAAATATGAACCCCCTTAAATGTGGGAGCGGGCTTGCCCGCGATGAGGTCCGCAGGTCCATCAACCTGTCTGAACGGTTGGCAAGCCCGCCCTCGCCACGGATAATGCCGAGTTTTTCCACCTGCGCATCGCGCACCGCCGCTTGCGGTCGAAAGAGAACACCATGAAAGACACCATTCGCCAGCTGATCCAACAAGCCCTCACCCAACTCGTCAACGAAGGTGTGTTGCCTGAAGGCCTGTCGCCGGCGATCCAGGTGGAAAACACTCGCGACAAGACCCATGGCGACTTTGCCAGCAACATTGCGATGATGCTGTCCAAGCCTGCCGGCATGAAACCGCGTGACCTGGCGGAGAAAATCATCGCCGCGCTGCCAACCGACGAGAGTGTGACCAAGGCCGAAATCGCCGGCCCAGGCTTTATCAACTTCTTCCAGAACACCCAGGCCCTGGCTTCGCGCCTGGACGCGGCCCTGGCCGACGCCAACATTGGCGTGCGCAAGGCCGGCCCCGTGGAGCGTGTAGTGATTGACCTGTCGGCACCCAACCTGGCCAAAGAGATGCACGTGGGCCACCTGCGCTCGACCATCATTGGCGACGGCGTGGCACGGGTGCTGGAGTTCCTGGGTGACGACGTGATCCGTCAGAACCACGTGGGCGACTGGGGCACCCAGTTCGGCATGCTGATGGCCTACCTGCAGGAAAACCCGATCACCAGCAACGAGCTGGCCGACCTGGAAAACTTCTACCGCGCCGCCAAAAAGCGCTTCGACGAATCCGAAGAGTTCGCCGACCGCGCCCGTGGCCTGGTGGTCAAGCTGCAAGCCGGCGATGAAGATTGCCTGGCGCTGTGGGGCCGTTTCCGTGAGATTTCGCTGTCGCACTGCCAGGAAATCTACGAGCTGCTCAACGTGAAGCTGACCATGGCCGACGTGATGGGCGAAAGCGCCTACAACGACGACCTGATCAACGTGGTCAACGACCTCAAGGCTGCCGGCCTGTTGGTTGAGAGCAACGGCGCGCAGTGCGTGTTCCTCGAGGAATTCAAGACCGCCGACGGCGAGCCGCTGCCAGTGATCATCGTCAAGGCCGACGGCGGCTACCTGTACGCCACCACTGACCTGGCAGCCGTGCGCTACCGCAGCGGCGTGCTCAAGGCCGACCGCGCGCTGTATTTTGTCGACCAGCGCCAGGCCCTGCACTTCCAGCAAGTGTTCGAAGTGGCGCGCCGCGCAGGCTTCGTCACCCACCCGATGCACATGGAACACATGGGTTTTGGCACCATGAACGGCGCCGATGGCCGCCCGTTCAAGACCCGCGACGGCGGCACCGTGAAGCTGATCGACCTGCTCAACGAAGCCCAGGACCGTGCCTACAACCTGGTGAAGGAAAAGAACCCGGAGTTGGCCGAAGCCGACCTGCGCAATATCGCCCGCGTGGTAGGTATTGGTGCGGTGAAGTACGCCGACCTGTCCAAGCACCGCACCAGCGACTACAGCTTCAACTTCGAACTGATGCTCAACTTCGAAGGCAACACCGCGCCGTACCTGCTGTACGCTTACACCCGTGTGGCCGGCGTGTTCCGCAAGCTGGGCAAGGATTTCAGCGAGGTTGAAGGCCAAATCGTGCTGGATGCCCCGCATGAACAGGACCTGGCGGCCAAGCTGGCGCAGTTCGGCGAAGTGCTCAACAGCGTCGGTGAAAAAGGCACGCCGCATATCCTCTGCACGTATTTGTACGAAGTCGCCGGTCTGTTCTCCAGCTTCTATGAGAACTGCCCGATCCTTACGGCAGACGACGAAGCGCAAAAGCAAAGTCGCCTGCGCCTCGCCGCACTGGCTGGACGGACCCTCAAGCAAGGCCTGGAACTGTTAGGCCTGGAAACCCTGGAGCGTATGTAAGTTGGCTGCCAAGAAAAAACCTGCACCCAAGCGCGGCGCCAGCCGCTATCAGGCACCGGCGAAGAAGCCAATCCCGGGCTGGCTGTGGATGGCTATCGGCCTGGCGGTCGGCGCGTTTGTGGTGATCCTGATGAAGCTGGAGCCCGGCAAGGGTGATGACGTCAAACGGGTCAAGCAAGAACAGCAGAAGGCCACAAAAATCGCCGAGGCCAACAAGACCGCGCCGAGCCCGACCGCGCCGGTAAAGCCCAAGTACGACTTCTACACGCTGCTGCCGGAGTCGGAAGTGATCGTGCCGCCTGACGCCGTGCCGGAGAAAACCCTGCCGACGCCACAAGTGCCGACCACGCCGGTGACACCAGCGGAAGCCGCGAAAATCGACACCGCACGCGCTCAAGCCGCGTTGGCCGGGATCACTCCGCCGCCACCGCCACCGGTGGCGACCACCAAGGCGGCGCCGGTGACCAAGTTCTTCCTGCAAGCGGGCTCGTTCCCGAAACAGGCGGATGCGGATCGTGTGCGTGCGCAGATCATCCTGTTGGGCCAGTCGGTAACAGTTGAGTCCGGCACCGTGAAGGATGCGACCTGGTATCGCGTATTGGTCGGGCCGTTCAGCAACCGTGAACAGCTGACCGTGGCGCAGAAGCAACTGGCGGGTGCAGGCTTTAGCAATCTGTTGTTACAACAACGCCAGAGCCGTTGATTCCGGCTCAACGCCGATCAAAATGTGGGAGCTGGCTTGCCTGCGATAGCGATGTAGCAGTCCATATTTTCAGTGACTGACACACCGCTATCGCAGGCAAGCCAGCTCCCACAGTTGGTTTTGCGGTGCTCTCTGGAAGGTGTCAGACCAGCAAACACCACTCGTCCGCACACACGTCCTACGGTTGAAATCCCCCCCGCCACCCCCATATGAGATTCCATCAGGGCATTTTCGCCCCGCTGCGTGGAGACTCTCCCCTTGACCACCATCGTTTCAGTACGTCGCCACGGCAAAGTCGTCATGGGCGGCGACGGCCAGGTTTCACTGGGCAACACCGTGATGAAAGGCAACGCCAAGAAAGTGCGTCGCCTGTACCACGGCCAGGTTCTCGCCGGTTTCGCTGGCGCCACTGCCGACGCCTTCACCCTCTTCGAACGCTTCGAAGGCCAGCTGGAAAAACACCAGGGCCACCTGGTTCGCGCCGCTGTCGAACTCGCCAAAGAATGGCGCACCGACCGTTCCCTCAGCCGCCTGGAGGCCATGTTGGCGGTCGCCAACAAAGACGCGTCCTTGATCATCACCGGTAACGGCGATGTGGTTGAACCCGAGCACGGCCTGATCGCCATGGGTTCCGGCGGCGGCTACGCCCAGGCGGCAGCCAGCGCCCTGCTGAAGAAAACCGACCTGTCGGCCCGCGAAATCGTCGAGACCGCCCTGGGTATCGCCGGCGATATCTGCGTGTTCACCAACCACAACTTCACCATTGAGGAGCAGGACCTCGCCGAGTAAGCCGTAGGCTTATTCCGCTTGAGGCCGCCAAACACTATGTCCATGACTCCCCGCGAAATCGTCCATGAACTTAATCGCCATATCATCGGCCAGGACGATGCCAAGCGCGCCGTTGCCATTGCGCTGCGTAACCGCTGGCGCCGGATGCAACTGCCTGAAGAACTGCGCGTTGAAGTAACGCCCAAGAACATCCTGATGATCGGGCCGACAGGCGTGGGTAAAACCGAAATCGCCCGGCGCCTGGCCAAACTGGCCAATGCTCCGTTCATCAAGGTCGAAGCCACCAAGTTCACCGAAGTGGGCTACGTAGGCCGTGACGTCGAGTCGATCATCCGTGACCTGGCCGATGCCGCCCTGAAAATGCTCCGCGAGCAGGAAGTGACCAAGGTCAGCCATCGCGCCGAAGACGCCGCCGAAGAACGCATCCTGGATGCCCTGCTGCCACCGGCACGCATGGGTTTCAACGAAGACGCCGCGCCAAGCTCGGATTCCAACACCCGTCAGCTGTTCCGCAAGCGCCTGCGTGAAGGCCAACTGGACGACAAGGAAATCGAGATCGAAGTGGCCGAAGTGTCCGGCGTCGACATCTCCGCACCGCCCGGCATGGAAGAAATGACCAGCCAGTTGCAGAACCTGTTCGCCAACATGGGCAAGGGCAAGAAGAAAAGCCGCAAGCTCAAGGTGAAGGACGCGCTGAAGCTGGTGCGCGACGAAGAAGCCGGGCGCCTGGTGAATGAGGAAGAGCTCAAGGCCAAAGCCCTGGAAGCGGTGGAGCAGCACGGTATCGTGTTTATCGACGAGATCGACAAGGTGGCCAAGCGCGGCAACTCCGGCGGCGTCGATGTGTCCCGCGAAGGCGTACAGCGCGACCTGCTGCCGCTGATCGAAGGCTGCACGGTGAACACCAAGCTGGGCATGGTCAAGACCGACCACATCCTGTTTATCGCCTCCGGCGCGTTCCACTTGAGCAAGCCCAGCGACCTGGTGCCGGAGCTGCAAGGCCGTCTGCCGATTCGCGTGGAACTCAAGGCGCTGACCCCCGGCGACTTCGAACGTATCCTCAGCGAGCCGCATGCTTCGCTCACCGAGCAATACCGCGAACTGCTGAAAACCGAAGGTTTGGGCATCGAATTCCAGCCGGACGGCATCAAGCGCCTGGCGGAGATTGCCTGGCAGGTCAACGAGAAGACCGAAAACATCGGTGCCCGTCGCCTGCACACCCTGCTTGAGCGTCTGCTGGAGGAAGTGTCCTTCAGTGCTGGCGACATGGCCGGTTCGCAGAATGGCGAAGCGATCAAGATTGACGCTGAGTACGTCAATAGCCACCTGGGCGAATTGGCGCAGAACGAAGATCTGTCTCGTTATATCCTGTAAGCCTCACAGAAAACGGCTTGTGTCGGAGCCGGACTTGTGTGGGAGCTGGCTTGCCTGCGATAGCATCACCTCAGTGTTTCTGAAACACCGAGGTGTCTGCATCGCGGGCAAGCCCGGCTCCCACACAAGCCAGCTCCTACAGTTTTAAGCCGGTTCTAAGGACTATCTCTGGGCGGTTCTCCAATGACCAAATTCCCCACCGCTGTAAACCTGCACAAAACCTCCAACACCCTCGGCCTTACCTATGGGCCGAGCGAGGTCTACCAGCTCCCCGCTGAGCTGCTACGCACCCACTCGCCTTCCGCCGAGGTCCAGGGCCACGGCAAACCCATCCTGCAGTTCGGCAAGCTCAACGTGCGGCTGATCAAGATAGAACCAGCCGGTCAATATGCACTGAAATTGACCTTCGACGACGGCCATGACAGCGGACTGTTCACCTGGGACTACCTCTACCAGTTGGCCGTGCGCCAGGATGCGTTGTGGGCCGATTATCTGGCTGAGCTTAAAGCCGCCGGCAAAACCCGCGACCCGAGCGAATCGGTCGTGCGGCTGATGCTCTAACTCAGGCGTCTCGCTCTTTAGAGGGCATTTTCTAATTTCATCTGCTTGAATGCCCTGTCGCGTGGTCAACGATTGGCCCGCTTGCGAAAAAAATTAAACTCGGGTAACCAATGGAACTGGCAAGTTCCCTGCATTTGACGATGCGGTATCAACGGTCACCCGAGTCGCAGTACCAGGCTGGTGTCGTGTATCGAAATTGGGTGCGCAGCAATCGCCGGTACTCGTCTTTCGGACAATGGAGCGTCGTAGATGAGTAACAAGAATAACGATGACTTGAAACGCCAGGCCTCGGAAAACACCCTGGGGCTGAACCCGATCATCGCGTTACGCAAAAAGGATTTATTGGCCTCAGCGAAGATGGTACTGACCCAAGCCATCAAGCAACCGTTGCACAGCGTCAAACACGTCGCGCATTTTGGCGTGGAATTGAAGAACGTGATGTTCGGCAAATCCGCACTGGCCCCCGAAGGCGACGACCGTCGCTTCAACGACCCGGCGTGGAGCCAGAACCCGCTCTATAAGCGTTACCTGCAAACTTACCTGGCGTGGCGCAAGGAACTGCACGACTGGATCGGCGACAGTAACCTGTCGGAACAGGACATCAGCCGCGGCCACTTCGTGATCAACCTGATGACCGAAGCCATGGCCCCCACCAACAGCGCGGCCAACCCGGCGGCGGTCAAACGCTTCTTTGAAACCGGCGGCAAAAGCCTGCTTGATGGCCTGTCCCACTTGGCCAAAGACATGGTGCACAACGGCGGCATGCCCAGCCAGGTCAACATGGGCGCCTTTGAAGTCGGCAAGACCCTGGGCACCACTGAAGGCGCCGTGGTGTTTCGCAATGACGTGCTGGAGCTGATCCAGTACAAGCCCATCACCGAGCAGGTGCACGAACGCCCACTGCTGGTGGTGCCGCCGCAGATCAACAAATTCTATGTATTCGACCTGAGCCCGGAGAAGAGCCTGGCGCGCTTCTGCCTGCGCAATGGCCAGCAGACGTTTATCGTCAGCTGGCGCAACCCGACCAAGGCGCAGCGCGAGTGGGGCCTGTCGACCTATATCGAGGCGCTCAAGGAAGCGGTCGATGTGGTCACGGCGATTACCGGCAGCAAAGACGTGAACATGCTCGGCGCCTGCTCGGGCGGCATCACCTGCACCGCCCTGCTGGGCCACTACGCGGCGCTGGGCGAGAAGAAGGTCAACGCCCTGACCCTGCTGGTGAGTGTACTGGACACCACCCTGGACACCCAGGTGGCGCTGTTTGTCGACGAACAGACCCTGGAAGCCGCCAAGCGCCACTCCTACCAGGCCGGTGTGCTGGAGGGCCGCGACATGGCCAAGGTATTCGCCTGGATGCGCCCCAACGACCTGATCTGGAACTACTGGGTCAATAACTACCTGCTCGGCAACGAGCCGCCGGTGTTCGACATCCTGTTCTGGAACAACGACACCACACGTTTGCCGGCCGCCTTCCATGGCGATTTGATTGAGCTGTTCAAGAACAACCCGCTGGTGCGCGCCAATGCCCTGGAAGTGTGCGGCACGCCGATCGACCTCAAGCAGGTGACCGCCGATATCTATTCCCTGGCCGGCACCAACGACCACATCACGCCGTGGCAGTCGTGCTACAAATCGGCGCAGCTGTTTGGTGGCAAAGTGGAGTTTGTGTTGTCCAGCAGCGGGCATATCCAGAGCATCCTCAACCCGCCAGGCAACCCCAAGGCGCGTTACCAGACCAGCGATGGTTTGGCGGGCAAGCCGCTGGAGTGGCAGGAGAATGCCACCAAGCATACTGACTCATGGTGGCTGCATTGGCAGGCGTGGCAGGCCGAGCGGGCGGGCAAACTGAAGAAAGCACCTACAAGCCTGGGTAACAAAGCCTATGCCGCAGCTGAGGCGGCACCGGGTACTTATGTGCACGAACGATAAGCAGATTTTGCGGTAGAAATGCGATCAATGTGGGAGCTGGCTTGCCTGCGATAGCGGTGGGCCAGCTAGATGATGAGCTAACTGAAAGATTGCTATCGCAGGCAAGCCAGCTCCCACAGGAACCTAGTTTTTCCAGACAAATAGCGCCACTTCACAGGGCTTGAGCATGCCGCAACCGTTCATCTTCCGTACCATCGACCTGGATGGCCAGACCATCCGTACGGCGGTACGCCCGGGCAAGCCTCACTTGACGCCGCTGCTGATCTTCAACGGCATCGGCGCCAACCTTGAGCTGGTGTTTCCGTTCGTCCAGGCGCTGGACCCGGACCTGGAAGTGATCGCCTTCGATGTGCCAGGTGTGGGGGGGTCTTCCACACCCAGCGTGCCCTATCGTTTTCCCGGCCTGGCCAAGCTCACCGCACGCATGCTCGATTACCTGGACTATGGCCAGGTGAATGCGGTGGGTGTGTCCTGGGGCGGCGCGTTGGCGCAGCAGTTTGCCTATGACTACCCCGAGCGCTGCAAAAAACTGATCCTGGCGGCGACGGCAGCCGGGGCCTTTATGGTGCCGGGCAAACCCAAGGTGCTATGGCTGATGGCAAGCCCCAGGCGCTATATCCAACCGTCCCACGTGGTGCGCATTGCACCGATGATTTATGGCGGCTCGTTCCGCCGCGACTCCAAACTGGCCGCCGAACACGCCAGCAAGGTGCGCTCGGCGGGCAAGCTCGGTTACTACTGGCAGCTGTTTGCGGGCCTTGGCTGGACCAGCATTCACTGGCTGCACAAGATCCGCCAGCCGACGCTGGTGCTGGCCGGCGACGACGACCCGCTGATCCCGCTGATCAATATGCGCATGCTCGCCTGGCGCATTCCCAACGCACAGTTGCACATCATCGATGATGGCCACTTGTTCCTGATCACCCGCGCCGAAGCCGTGGCGCCGATCATCATGAAGTTTCTTGAAGAGGAGCGCCTGCGTGCGGTGATTCACCCTCGACCAGCGGTGTAAGGACTACGCCGCCGCGCAACTTGCCAGGAACCGACTATGGTTCTGAATTGGCGTGCCTGTTGATGGCTTGACGAAGGAGTGTTGGCTCATGCGAGAAAGACCCGTGACGAACCCGGCGCCCACCCCGGCCGCGTTCATCAACGCGCAAAATGCGATCAGTGGCCTGCGGGGCCGCGATTTGCTGGCGACGCTGCGCAGTGTCGCCAACCATGGCTTGCGCAACCCGCTGTACACCGCTCGGCACGCCCTGGCCTTGGGCGGCCAACTCGGTCGCGTGCTGCTGGGTGAAACCGTACAGGCCCCCAACCCCGCTGACAGCCGCTTCTCCGACCCCACCTGGACGCTTAATCCGCTGTACCGGCGCAGCCTGCAAGCCTATTTGAGCTGGCAGAAACAAACGCGTCACTGGATCGACGACAGCTCGATGAGCGCCGATGACCGCGCCCGCGCGCACTTTGCCTTCTCGCTGATCAACGATGCCGTCTCGCCCTCCAACACCTTGCTCAACCCGCTGGCCATCAAGGAGCTGCTCAACTCCGGCGGCAACAGTGTGGTGCGCGGCGTGAGTAATTTGTTTAACGATTTGTTGCACAACAACGGCCTGCCCAGCCAGGTCAGCAAACACGCTTTTGAAGTGGGCAAAACGGTGGCAACGACCGCGGGCTCCGTGGTGTTTCGCAACGAGCTGCTGGAACTGATCCAGTACAAGCCCATGAGCGAAAAGCAGTACGCCAAGCCGTTGCTGGTCGTGCCGCCGCAAATCAACAAGTACTACATCTTCGATCTCAGCCCCGCCAACAGCTTTGTGCAGTACGCCCTGAAAAACGGCCTGCAGACGTTTATGGTCAGCTGGCGCAACCCGGATGTGCGTCACCGCGAGTGGGGCCTGTCCACCTATGTGGCGGCGCTGGAGGAAGCGCTGAACGTGTGCCGGGCCATCACCGGCGCCCGTGAGGTCAACCTGATGGGCGCCTGCGCCGGTGGCTTGACCATCGCCGCGCTGCAAGGCCACCTGCAAGCCAAGCGCCAGCTGCGGCGCATCTCCAGCGCCAGTTACCTGGTGAGCCTGCTGGACAGCCAGATCGACAGCCCCGCCACCTTGTTTGCCGACGAACAGACCCTGGAGGCCGCCAAGCGCCGCTCCTACCAGCAAGGCGTGCTGGAGGGTCGAGACATGGCCAAGGTCTTCGCCTGGATGCGCCCCAACGATCTGATCTGGAATTACTGGATCAATAATTACCTGCTGGGCAAAGAACCGCCGGCGTTCGACATCCTCTACTGGAACAACGACAACACGCGCCTGCCCGCCGCGTTGCATGGCGACCTGCTGGACTTCTTCAAGCACAACCCGCTCAGCCATCCGGGTGGCCTTGAGGTGTGCGGCACGCCCATCGACCTGCAGAAGGTCACAGTGGACAGCTTCAGCGTGGCCGGGATCAACGACCACATCACGCCGTGGGACGCGGTGTATCGCTCCACGCAACTGCTGGGCGGCGAGCGGCGCTTTGTGCTGTCCAACAGCGGGCATATCCAGAGCATCCTCAACCCGCCGGGCAACCCCAAGGCCAACTACGTCGAGAACCCCAAGCTGAGCAGCGACCCGCGTGCCTGGTACTACGACGCCAGTCACGTCGAAGGCAGCTGGTGGCCACAGTGGCTTGCGTGGATCCAGCAACGTTCGGGCGTGCAACGCGAAACACTCACCGCCCTGGGCAACCAGAATTACCCACCGATGGAAGCGGCGCCAGGCACTTACGTGCGGGTGCGCTGAACTCAACGATCACATTAAGAAGACTGGATGAAGACCCGCGACCGTATCCTTGAATGTGCCCTGCAGTTGTTCAACCACAAGGGCGAACCGAACGTGTCGACCATGGAGGTGGCCAATGAAATGGGGATCAGCCCCGGCAACCTTTATTACCATTTCCATGGCAAGGAGCCCTTGGTGCTCGGGTTGTTCGAGCGTTTCCAGAATGAACTGGCGCCGCTGCTCGACCCGCCGGCAGATGCGCAACTCAAACCCGAAGATTACTGGCTGTTCCTGCACCTGATCATCGAGCGCATGGCCCACTACCGGTTCCTGTTCCAGGACCTGTCGAACCTGGCCGGGCGCCTGCCAAAGCTGGCCAAGGGCATTCGCAACTTGCTCACGGCGCTCAAGCGCACCCTGGCTTCACTGCTTGCGCGCTTGAAGGCGGCGGGGCAACTGGTCAGTGATACCCAGGCACTGGGGCAATTGGTGGAACAGATCACCATGACCCTGCTGTTTTCCCTGGACTACCAGCGGATTCTCGACCGCGAGGGCGAGGTGCGGGTGGTGGTGTACCAGGTCATGATGCTGGTGGCGCCGCATCTGCTATTGCCGGCGCGGCAGGCAACTGAGCGGTTTGCGCTCAAATACCTGGATGATATCGATTAAAAATGTGGGAGCGGGCTTGCCCGCGATAGCAATTTATCAGCCAATACCTGGGTGGCTGACACTCCGCCATCGCGGGCAAGCCCGCTCCCACACTGGAAATGCGGTGTATATGAGACTTCCATAAAAAAACGCCCGACCTTCACAGGCCGGGCGTTTTTTGTGCCCTGAAAAAATCAGGACTGACTGGATGGCGTCGGGGTTACCGGCGTTGCAGTCGGGGCGGCAGGAGCATGTGTCGGTGCGGACACCGAATTGGCTGTAGAAGCGGTTGGCGCTGGAGTTGCAGGCTTGGCCGCAACAGCAGGTTTGGACGCTGCTGGCTTCTTGGCTACTGCTGGCTTCTTCGCGGCGGCAGGTTTTGCCGCAGGCTTGGCAGCCACAGGTTTTGCTGCAGCAGGCTTGGCAGCGGCTTTAGCGGCGGCTGGTTTGGCTGCAGGTTTCGCAGCGGCCGGCTTGGCAGCAGGTTTGGCAGCGGCGGTTTTAGCCGCAGGCTTGGCCGCTGGTTTTGCTGCTGCTTTGGCAGCCGGCTTAGCCGCAGGCTTGGCAGCGGCTTTAGCGGCCACGGGTTTTGCTGCAGGCTTGGCAGCCGGTTTGGCAGCTGCGGTTTTTGCAGCGGGTTTTGCCGCAGCTTTAGCCGGGGCCTTGGCCGCAGGTTTGGCAGCTGGCTTGGCGGCCGCTTTAACCAGAGGCTTGGCGGCGGTTTTGGCAGCCGGTTTAGCAGCCGCAGTTTTAGCCGCAGGCTTGGCAGCCGGTTTAGCGGCGGCGGTTTTGGCTGGAGCCACTTTAGCGCCGGTGAGTTTTTCGATTTGCTTGGTCAGGGTATCGACCTTGCTGTGCAGCGTCTTCAGTTCCGCTTTGCTGGGCACGCCCAGTCGCGAAATGGCACTGTTGAGACGCTTGTCGAAGGTTTCTTCCAACTTGCCCCAAGTGTCAGAAATGCTCGACTTGGCAGAGCCGGCAGTGGCCTTGGCCGCTTCAACTTTTTTACCAACCGTGGTCTTGGTCAACTTCTCGGCCTTTTCGCCGTCCTTGACCAATGTCTCGAAGTATTTGCCGCCGTCACTGCTAACCTTCGAGTACACGCCTAAACCAGCAAGCCAGATCTTACGGGAATATTTTTCAACCTCCCCGATCCACGAGCTGCCTTCTTTCTGAGTAGTCTTTTTAACAGCCATCCCGATGTCTCCTTAGTGTTTACGCGCGACACGTTCTAGCAATGTCGTCAGCTCTTCGAGCTTAGCAGAGAGTGTCTCCACGTCATGTTTAGACGCAATGCCGATTCGATTCAAGGCACTTGCAACACGCGTGTCAAAAGCTTTTTCAACTTTATCCAGTTGAACTTCAACCAAACCTTTGACGCTGGAGACATTACTCTTTACTTGGTCAATCTGACTGTTGGCAGCATCAAGTTGTTCAACCACAACTTTTTTGCCTTTACTTTCAACATGTTGACCGGTCTTGACCAGCTCTTTGAAGTACTCGCCGCCTTCGCTGCCGACCTTGGCATAGGCGCCAAGTCCTGCCAGCCAGATCTTGCGGGCGTAGCTTTTAACGTCACTCAGGGCAGTGGACTGAAGGTCGATTTTTTTCTTCAAAATAACTTTGGCCATGGTGCACCTCACGCAGATTAGGGTCGAGGAACGGCCCGCAGGAGTTGAGGGCTTGGGCACAAAGTAGGCTGGAAAATTAGAATCGGCACCCTAAGAACACATTGATCAGGCCAGCGCCTTATCCAGGGCTTTCTCGATTTCAGACTTGATGGTGCCGCTCATGGCCGACATCAACAGGCCCAATTCAACATCAATGCGCAGCGATTCATCGGCGACTAACACCGTGCCTTTAACCCCCGAACGCTTGAGGTTCAGGCTATCGCCCGACCACGATGACTCCAGGCCATATTGCTCCTTGAGTTTGTGCGCCAACTTCTCGGCCTTCGCGCGCGCGCCTTCTTTACCCAGGGAATGTGCACGCTCAACGGTAATACGGGCCATTGCAATGACTCCTCTTTATATCGACTCAGAACACCTGCCATGCGGCAAAAGGTCTCGATGAACACCTATCTTACCTTCAGCCTTGCCAAGACAAAGCAGGCGGTGGGGATTATCATGTCCCGCATTCTCTTTTGGTGACAGCGATATGACTGATCAGCGCAAAGGCAGCGATGCCGAACCCACCACTCACTTCGGCTTCAAGAACGTTCCGGAAAGCCAGAAAGCGGAAAAAGTCGCTGAGGTGTTCCACTCCGTTGCGGCCAAGTACGACCTGATGAACGACGTACTCTCGGGCGGCATGCACCGCCTGTGGAAGCGCTTCACCATCGAGTTGTCGGGTGTACGCACCGGCAACCGCGTGCTCGACATCGCCGGCGGCACGGGCGATCTGGCGGCCAAGTTCTCCAAGCTGGTTGGCCCGACCGGCCAGGTCGTGCTGGCGGACATCAACGGTTCGATGCTCAAGGTCGGCCGTGATCGCCTGCTGGATAAAGGTGTGGCCGGCAATATCGAGTTCGTCCAGGCCGATGCGGAAAAGCTGCCGTTCCCGGACAACCATTTCGACTGCGTGACCATCGCCTTCGGCCTGCGCAACGTGACCCATAAAGAGGACGCCATCCGCTCGATGCTGCGCGTACTCAAGCCGGGCGGCCGCCTGTTGGTGCTGGAGTTCTCCAAGCCGACCAACGCGCTGATGTCCAAGGTCTACGACACTTACTCGTTCGCCTTCATGCCGCTGATGGGCAAGCTGATCACCAATGACGCCGAGAGCTACCGCTACCTGGCCGAATCGATCCGCATGCACCCCGACCAGGAAACCCTGAAGTCGATGATGGTAGAAGCCGGTTTCGACCGCGTGACCTACCACAACATGACCTCAGGCATCGTCGCCCTGCACCGCGGCATCAAGCCCTGATGCTGTTCGCAGGCCTCCTCGCCAGCGTCGAACACGGCATCAACCGTGTCCTGCGCCTGGACAGCACCGCCCTGGCGCGGCTTGCGCACTTGAACGGCAAGGTCATTGCCGTCGATTGCACCAGCCCCGCCCTGCAGCTGTTTATCCTGCCCAGCGATGAAGGCCTGCTGCTCGCCGGCGATTGGGCCGCCGAGGCCGACTGCACCCTGCGCGCACCCGCCTCGAGCCTGTTGCACCTGGCGCTGAGCCGCAACAAGACCGCGATCCTGCACAGCCCCGACGTGGAGCTGGAAGGCGACAGCGCCGTGCTGATGGACCTGGCCGCCGTGCTGCAAGACCTGGAACTGGATTGGGAATACGAGCTGTCACGCTGGATTGGTCCGGTGGCCACCCAACTGATCAGCGGGCACCTGCGCAGCCGCTCGCGCTGGTACCAGCAAGGGTTCGCCAGCCTCAACCAGAACCTCGCCGAATACCTGAGCGAAGAATCGCGCACCCTGGTCGGAGAACGGGAAGCGCAAGCGCGCTTTCGCGAACTCGACAAGGCCAAAATCGACCTGGAACGCCTTGAGGCACGCTTCGAGCGCCTGAGCCGTTCCCTTGATCCAAGCGATAACGCATGAAGCTGCTCGCCGTCCGCCGTTTGTTTCGTATCCAGCGCGTCGTAATCCGCTACCGCCTCGATGACCTGCTGTTCGCCCTGCCGTTGCCGTGGTTTTTGCTGGCCGTGCGCTATGTGTTGCCGTGGCGCTGGTTCCCGCGCAAACCGCTGGAACTGAGCCGTGGCGCGCGCCTGCGCCTGGCGTTGCAGGACCTGGGGCCGATCTTTATCAAGTTCGGGCAGATCCTCTCGACACGCCGCGATTTGCTGCCCGAAGACATTGCCGACGAGCTGATGCTGTTGCAGGACCGCGTGCCGCCGTTTGATTCCCAGCAGTCGATGAAGCTGATCGAAGAACAACTGGGCAAGAAGATCAGCGAGGTGTTCAGCCGTTTCGACGTCGAGCCACTGGCCTCGGCCTCGGTGGCGCAGGTGCATGCCGCACAATTGAAGACCGGCGAAGAAGTGGTGGTAAAGGTCATCCGCCCCGGCCTCAAGCCGATCATCGGCCAGGACCTGGCGTGGCTGTTTATCCTCGCCCGCGCCGCCGAACGTTTCTCCGCCGATGCGCGCCTGCTGCATCCGGTGGACGTGGTTGCCGACTACGAAAAGACCATCTACGACGAACTCGACCTACTGCGCGAAGCGGCCAACGCCAGCCAGCTCAAACGCAACTTCGAAGGTTCAGCGCTGCTGTACGTGCCGCAGGTGTATTGGGACTGGTGCCGTCCCAAAGTGCTGGTGATGGAGCGCATCTACGGCGTGCAGGTCACCGACCTCGCCACTCTTGCCGACCAGCGCACCGACATGAAGATGCTTGCCGAGCGCGGCGTGGAAATCTTCTTCACCCAGGTGTTTCGCGACAGCTTCTTCCACGCCGACATGCACCCGGGCAACATTTTCGTCAGCACCGTCAACCCGTGGAGCCCGCAATACATTGCGATCGACTGCGGCATCGTCGGCAGCCTGACCCCGGAAGACCAGGATTACCTGGCACGCAACCTGTTCGCCTTTTTCAAGCGCGATTACCGCCGCGTGGCGCAGTTGCACATCGATTCGGGCTGGGTGCCAGCCGAAACCAAGCTCAACGAATTCGAAGCCGCGATCCGCACGGTGTGCGAGCCGATCTTTGAAAAACCGTTAAAAGATATTTCCTTCGGCCAGGTGCTGATGCGTCTGTTCCAGACCGCGCGGCGCTTCAATATGGAAGTGCAGCCGCAGCTGGTACTGCTGCAAAAAACCTTGCTCAACATCGAAGGCCTGGGCCGCCAGTTGTACCCGGACCTGGACTTGTGGAACACCGCGCAGCCGTTCCTGGAACGCTGGATGCGCGAGCGCGTCAGCCCGAAAACCCTGCTGGGCAACCTGCACAGCCAGTTCGAACAACTGCCGCACCTGGCCAACATGACCCGCGACCTGCTGGAGCGCATGTCCCAGCCCCACGCCAAAGACCCTGTACCGCCGTGGCACAGGCGCAAGGACGACTGGTTCCTGCGCCTGTTGGGCGCCGCCCATTTGGTCGGCGGCGTGATGCTGGCGATTGGCGGGCCGCTGAACCAACTGGGCCATTGGCCGGCTGGCATCATGGTCGCCGTGGGTGTTTATCTGATCGTGCGCCGATAGCCGATCCGGTTATACACTGTCGCAAATTGCCGGAGCCGAACATGAAAGACTGGCTGGACGAGATCAAGTGGGACAGTGACGGCCTGGTGCCGGCCATTGCCCAGGACTACAAGACCGGGCGCGTATTAATGATGGCCTGGATGAACCGCGAGGCCTTGAGCCTCACCGCCACTGAGCAGCGCGCCATTTACTGGTCACGTTCGCGTGGCAAACTGTGGCGCAAGGGCGAAGAGTCCGGGCACGTGCAGACCCTGCACGAGATGCGCATCGACTGTGACGCCGACGTGGTGATCCTGAAGGTCGAGCAGATCGGCGATATCGCCTGCCATACCGGCCGTCACAGCTGCTTCTATCGCGTGTTCGAAAACGGCGAGTGGAAGGTTGTGGAACCGGTGCTCAAAGATCCGCACGCCATTTATTCCGCAGGACACTGAACATGAGCGATACCCTGAACCGTGTGGCCCAGGTGCTGGAAGACCGCAAAGGCGCGGACGCCGACAGCTCCTACGTCGCAAGCCTTTACCACAAGGGCTTGAACAAGATTCTGGAAAAACTTGGCGAAGAGTCGATCGAGACGATTATTGCCGCCAAAGATGCGCAAATCAGCGGTGATTACAGCGATGTAATCTACGAGACCGCAGACTTGTGGTTCCATAGCCTGGTCATGCTCGCCCAACTGGGGCAGCACCCACAGGCCGTGTTGGATGAACTGGACCGTCGCTTCGGCTTGTCCGGGCATGCAGAAAAGGCCTCGCGCCCGTCCGCCTGAATAACTTTTACAGAGGAATTGCAGCATGGGCATTTTTGACTGGAAACACTGGATCGTCATTCTGGTGGTCGTGGTACTGGTGTTCGGCACCAAGAAACTCAAGAACCTGGGCACTGACGTGGGCGAGTCGATCAAGGGCTTTCGTAAAGCCATGAACGACGATGAAAAACCGGCCGACCCGATGGCCAATCCGGTACCACCGGCGCAGCCTGTACACCCACAGGCCACCCAGCCGATCACCGAGCGTCGTACCTTCGACGTGCAGGCTGAAAAAGTCCAAGAGCCGACCCGCAAAGACTCGTGAGCACTGACTAATGTTTGGTATCAGCTTCTCTGAACTGCTGCTCGTCGGCCTCGTGGCCTTGCTGGTACTGGGGCCGGAACGCCTGCCCGGTGCCGCACGCACGGCCGGCCTGTGGATCGGGCGCCTGAAACGCAGTTTCAACGCCATCAAACAGGAAGTTGAACGGGAAATCGGCGCCGACGAGATCCGCCGCCAGCTGCACAACGAACATATCCTGTCGTTGGAGCAGGAGGCGCGCAAGATTCTGTCGCCGGTTCAGGAGCCCGCCAAACCGGTGGAACCTGTGCCCGAAAACAGCATTGCTCCGGCCGCCGAAGCATCGCCAACCGCGCCCGCCCCGACTGAGCCAGCGCCGACGCCCGTAGCGTCGCCCGCTCCCCATGACCCTACATTGCCGCCGCGAGCCCCATGAGCGCTGATAAACCGGAAAACGACCAGCATATGCCGCTGGTCTCGCACCTCACCGAGCTGCGGACCCGCCTGCTGCGTTGCGTAGCGGCCATTTTCATCATCTTTGCCGGGCTGTTCGCCTTTACCCAGCAGATCTACACCTTCGTCTCCACGCCCTTGCGCCAGTACCTGCCGGCCGGCGCGACGATGATCGCCACCGACGTGTCGTCACCGTTCCTGACGCCGTTGAAGCTGACCATGATGGTCTCGCTGTTCCTGGCGATCCCGGTGATCCTGCACCAGATCTGGGGCTTTATTGCGCCGGGCCTGTACAAGCATGAAAAGCGCATTGCGGTGCCGTTGCTGGTGTCGAGCATCCTGCTGTTCTACACCGGCATGGCCTTCGCGTATTTCCTGGTGTTTCCGCTGATCTTCAAATTCTTCGCCGCCGCCACCCCGGCCGGCGTCGAAATGATGACCGACATCACCAGCTACCTCGATTTCGTGATGACGCTGTTCTTCGCCTTTGGCGTGGCCTTCGAAATCCCGGTGGCCGTGGTGCTGCTGGTGTGGATCGGCGTGGTCGACGTCAAATACCTGAAGAAAGTGCGCCCCTACGTGATCATCGGCTGCTTCGTGGTCGGCATGATCCTCACGCCGCCGGACATTTTCTCGCAGACCCTGCTGGCCGTGCCGATGTGGATGCTGTTCGAGATCGGCATCCTGTTTGGCAGCCTGATCAGCAAGCGTGGCGACCACCCGGATGACCAACCCGTCGACGACGACCAGCCGCCAGCGACGCACCCGTGAACCTGCTGTTGCTTGAGGGGGCCGACTTTATCGCGGCCGACCGGGTGATCCTGCGTGATCGGCGCCTGGTGCATATGCAGGAAGTCCACCGCGCGGTGGTGGGCGACAACCTGCGGGTCGGGCGAATCGGCGGGTTGATGGGCAACGCGCAATTACTGCGCCTGGAAGCCGGTGAAGCCGAGCTGCACGTGAGCTTCGACCAGCCGCCACCGACCAAACTGCCGCTGACCCTGCTGCTGGCCCTGCCGCGTCCAAAGATGCTGCGCCGGGTGCTGCAAACCGTGGCGGCGATGGGCGTGCCGAAGGTGGTGCTGGTCAACAGTTACCGGGTCGAAAAAAGCTTCTGGCAAACCCCGTTCCTGGAACCGGAGGCCGTTCGCGAGCAACTGATCCTCGGCCTGGAGCAGGCACGGGACACGGTGCTGCCCGAGATCAGCATCGAAAAGCGCTTCAAGCCGTTCGTCGAAGACCGCCTGCCAGCCATGACCGCAGGGACTCTGGGCCTTATCGGCCATCCCGGCGATTACCCGGCCTGCCCACGTGGACTGGACGAACCGGTGACCCTGGCCATCGGCCCGGAAGGCGGCTGGATCCCCTACGAAGTGGAGCTGTTGGCCAAGGCCGGCTTGCAACCGGTGCAACTGGGTGCGCGCATCCTGCGCGTAGAAACCGCCGTGACCGCCCTGCTCGCCCGGTTGTTCTGAACACCGACCTGCCCCGAAAAAAGTGGGAGCTGGCTTGCCTGCGATTGCATCACCTGGGTATGCCTGATGTACCGAGGTGCCTGCATCGCAGGCAAGCCAGTTCCCACATTGGTTCTGAGAACCTACAGAAACTTCCTACGCTGCCGATAGCCTCTGAATAAGTCCAAGCCTTGTTCCAAAGGAGATCGCAGCATGTATCGTTGGTTAGCCGAAAAACTGGGGAATGTGAGCGTCAATCGCAAGCTGAGCATAGGCTTTGGCTTGGTGTTGATCCTGACGCTGTTGATCACCTTCACCGGCTGGACCGGCTTGGGCGACGTGATCAGTCGCGGCGACAAACTGGGCTTTATCTCCAGCCTCAACGGCCTGACCAAAGACCTGCGCCTGGCGCGCCTGGACTTTGAAATGCGCCGGGGCGAACAAGGCACCGATGCCGTCAACGGTCTGCTGAAGCAACTGGACGATGGCCTCAAAACCGCCCAAACGCTGATTGAACAACCCGGCGACAAAGCCCTGGTAGAGCAACAGCTGGAAGCCTTGGGCCAATACAAAAAAGCCTTTGGCACAATGGTCCTGGCTGGCCTCAAGCGTGAGGGTGCACGCAGCAAACTCGGCGACACCGCCGACAACGCCGTGGCCAAGATCAATGAAATCGAAGCGACCCTGCTGCAAGGCGACAGCGTCACGCAGTTCAACAGCGTGGTCGAGCTGAGCAAGTTGATCCAACAGTCGCGCTTCCAGGTGCGCGGTTATACCTACAGCGGCAAGACCGAGGCCGAGCAACCAGCCCTGGATGCCATCGACAATGCCCTGAAGAAAATCACTGACCTGCAAGGCAAGCTGCCTGAGCAATACCAGGCCAACCTGCAAGAGGCCGGCGTGTCACTGCAAGCCTACCGCGCCGCGGTCAGCCAGTACCGTGACTCCCAAGTGGCCAGCGCCGCCGCGCTGAAAATCATGACCGCCCAAGGCGATATCCTGCTGGGGCACAGCGAAAAACTCACCACCTCCCAGACCGCCGTGCGCGATGCCGATGCCGCGCAGGCTAAACAGCTGTTGCTGCTGGCCACCGTGCTGGCGCTGATCTTCGGCATTCTCGCCGCCTGGGCTATCACCCGCCAGATCGTGATCCCGCTTAACCAGACCCTCACAGTCGCCGAGCGTGTGGCCTCGGGCGATCTGAGCCATAACCTCAACTCCGCCCGCCAGGACGAGCTGGGCCAACTGCAACGCGCCATGCAGAGCATGACCCTGGGCCTGCGCGAGTTGATCGGCGGTATCAGCGACGGTGTCACCCAGATTGCCAGCGCTGCCGAACAACTGTCGGCCGTGACCGAACAGACCAGCGCCGGGGTTAACAGCCAAAAGGTTGAGACCGACCAAGTGGCCACCGCCATGAACGAAATGGCCGCCACCGTGCAGGAAGTGGCGCGCAACGCCGAAGAAGCCTCCGAAGCTGCCGTTGCAGCGGACCAACAGGCCCGTGAAGGCGACAAGGTAGTCGGTGAGGCCATCGCGCAGATTGAGCGCCTGGCTACCGAGGTCGGTAACTCCACGGTGGCCATGGGCGACCTCAAGCGCGAAAGCGACAAGATCGGCAGCGTGCTCGATGTGATCAAGTCTGTCGCCCAGCAAACCAACCTGCTGGCGCTGAACGCGGCGATTGAAGCGGCGCGTGCCGGTGAAGCCGGTCGCGGCTTCGCGGTGGTGGCCGACGAGGTGCGCAGCCTGGCCCAGCGCACGCAAAAGTCCACCGAGGAGATCGAAGAGCTGATCGTCGGCCTGCAAAACGGCACTCAGCAGGTGGCGACCATCATGGACAACAGCCGGGGTCTCACCGACAGCAGCGTCGAGCTGACCCGACGTGCCGGCAACGCGCTGAGCAATATCACGCGCACGGTCTCAACCATTCAGGCGATGAACTCGCAGATCGCCACTGCCGCCGAGCAACAAAGCGCTGTGGCCGAAGAGATCAACCGCAGCGTGTTGAATGTGCGCGACGTGTCTGAGCAGACCTCCTCAGCCAGTGAGGAAACTGCCGCGTCGAGTGCCGAACTGGCACGCTTGGGGATCTATTTGCAGTCTCTGGTCGGGCGCTTCCGCATCTGACCCGCCCCCACACGGCGGCCAGAGCAAGGCCGCCGCAACTTGTGAAATTTCCTACGCGGTTATCAGCCCGCCACAACCTCGAATCGATTTAGCGTTTCAGCTGTTGCGAAATGCTTCCTCAGATTTGGAGGTTCACCATGTTTCCTCGGCTGACCCGCTTGCTGGTCAACGCCAGCGTCCGTCTCAAACTCGCACTGGGTTTCGGCCAAGTGTTGATGTTAAGCATCCTGATTGCCGCGACCGGCTGGCAGGCCTTGAACGACGTGCTTTATCGCTCACACAGCCTGGCAATCCTGGGGCAATTGGCCCTGGACGCCGAGTCCATGCGCGCCGACAGGATCGTGTACCGGACCCTGACGGACGCCAGCAGCCTGGCCAAAATGAACACGCAGACCGAAAAGATCGACCAGCATCTGGCCGACCTTTCAAGCCGCCTCAAACACCCGGCCGACTTGCAGCGACTGCAGGAAGCAACACGCTTGGTGGCGAGCTTCAAGACAGCGCTGGCGGCCTTGCCCGCTTTGATCGAGCAACGCGAAAGCATCCGCCCGACCCTCAAGAAAACCGCGTTGCAAGCCAGCGATACTCTCGCCCAGTTCGCCAGCGACTTACCGAACCAGGAAGACGAAAAGGCTCTGGATGCTATCGAAAACCTGCGCCAGGCCATGGAGCAGGCCGAAGATCGCGCCCAAAGCCCCGCCTGGGCGGCCGAGTCGCTGCAAGCCTACACCGACGCACTCACCCAGGCGCTCGAAGCCCTGAATGTGGCACAAGCAGCGGTGACCGCGCTGCCCGTGGACGCGGCCCTGCTCAAAGCCGACCTGAGCAGCTACCGCGAACAGTTGACCAAGCTCAAGGACGCCCAGCTCAACACCGAAACCCTGCAAAACCGCTTTGAACAGCAACTCAATGATTTACGCGAGCAAAGCCATCAACTGAGTGACGGCCAGAACAGCAAGCGTGACAGCGAAGCCGAGCAGACCCACACACGACTGCTGAGCGTCACCGTGGCGGCCTTGCTACTCGGTGTACTGGCCGCCTGGTGGATCGCGCGGCAAATAGTCGTGCCTTTACGCGCGATCCTCACCGCCGCCCACCGCATTGCTGACGGCGACCTGAGTCGAGACATTCAAGAGGACCGCCGCGATGAACTGGGCCAGTTGCAGCAGAGCATCGGGCAAATGACCCGCAACCTGCGCAACCTGATCAGCGGTATCGGCGACAGCGCCCGGCAGATCGCCAGTGCCGCAACGCAGCTATCAGCCGTCACCGAGCAGACCCGCGCCGGGGTCAATGACCAGAAGGAGGAAACCGATCAAGTGGCCACGGCGATGAATGAAATGCTCGCCACCGCCCAGGAGGTCGCCCGGCATGCCGAGCAGGCTTCCGTCGCGGCCAATGAAGCCGACCAGGAGGCCAGCGCCGGCGAAAAAGTGGTGACCCAGGCCGTCGAGCAAATCGGGCACCTGGCCCATGAGATGGCGCGTTCGAGCCAGGCGATGATTGCGCTGCAACATGAAAGCCAGAAAATCGGCAGCGTGCTCGACGTGATCAAATCAGTGTCCCAGCAAACCAACCTGCTGGCCCTGAACGCTGCCATCGAAGCGGCGCGTGCGGGCAGTGCCGGCCAGGGTTTTGCGGTAGTGGCCGACGAAGTGCGCAGCCTGGCCCAGCGCACCCAGGAATCCGCCGAAGAAATTGAAGGTTTGATTCTCGGCCTGAATACCGGCACCCAGCAGGTCGCGGACATCATGGACAACAGCCGCAGCCTGACCGACAACAGCGTCGGCCTGACCCGCGATGCCGGCGATGCCTTGGCAGCGATTACGCGCACTGTGTCGATCATCCAGGAAATGAACCCGCAGATTGCCGCCGCCGCCGAGCAGCAAAGCGCGGTAGCGGAAGAGATCAATCGCAGTGTGCTGAAGGTGCGCGATGTCACCGAACAAACCGCTGCGGCCAGTGAGGAAACGGCCGCTGCGAGTGTTCAGTTGACCCGATTGAGCCTGGATTTGCAGACGCTGGTGGGCAAATTCAGGCTTTGATATTCACGGCCCTTGTGGCGAGCGAGCTCGCTCGCCACAGGAAGCTCGGCCTTCAATTACAGAACCTGGCGCAGGAACGCTTGGGCGCGCGGGTCTTTGGGCGCATCGAAGAACTCGGCCGGGGCCGCATCTTCGAGCAATTTGCCGTGGTCGAAGAACAGCACGCGGTCTGCCACTTCACGGGCAAAGCCCATCTCGTGGGTGACGCAGACCATGGTCATGCCTTCCAGGGCCAGGGTCTTCATCACGTCCAACACTTCGCCGACCATTTCCGGGTCCAGCGCCGAGGTGGGCTCATCAAACAGCATTACCTTGGGTTCCATGGCCAACGCACGGGCAATGGCTACCCGTTGTTGCTGGCCGCCGGACAAGCGTGATGGAAACTCGTTGGCCTTCTGTGCGATACCGACCTTTTCCAACAGTGCCAAAGCCTTGGCTTCACGCTCTTGCTTGCCGCGTTTGCGCACGACTTTTTGCGCCAGGCACAGGTTTTCCAGCACGGTCATGTGCGGGAACAAATTGAAGTGCTGGAACACCATGCCGACTTCACGGCGGTAGGCATTCACGTCGGTTTTCGGGTCGGCCAGTTGCAGGCCATCGATGCTCACCGAGCCCGAGTCGAACTCTTCCAGGCCGTTAAGGCAGCGCAGGAACGTGGACTTGCCCGAACCTGAAGGACCGATCACCACCAGCACTTCGCCCTTGGCGACTTGGGTGGTCACGTGGTCTACCGCGCGCACCACCTGGCCACGGGTGTCGAAGACTTTTACCAGATCGCGGACTTCAATCACTTTGCGCGAGCCTCCGCTCAAGCCGGCTGGCCATTTTCGACAGCGGCAGGTTGATCAGCAGGTACAGGCCTGCCACACAGAACAGGATTTCAAAGGGCGAGAACGAGGTGGTGATCACTTCACGACCACTTTTAAGCAGCTCGGTAATCGCGATCACCGAAACCAGCGAAGTGTCTTTCACCAGGCTGATAAATTGCCCAGCCAATGGCGGCAGCACGCGTTTGAACGCTTGCGGCAACACCACATGACGCATCGACTGGCTGGCGCTCAACCCCAGGGAACGGGCGGCCTCGTTCTGACCACGGGTGATGGACTGCACGCCGGCGCGGACGATTTCCGCCACATAGGCGCCGGTGAACAGCGACAACGCGGCAATACCGGCGAATTCGCGGGACAGGTTGAGCACCGTGCCGATGAAGAAGTAGAAAATAAAGATTTGCACCAACAGCGGCGTACCGCGCACCAGTTCGACGTAGATCGTCGACAGATCGCGCAAGGTCGGGTTGCTCGACAAACGGCATAAGCCGGTTGCCAGGCCAATCGCCAGGCCGAGGATTCCGGAGACCACCGACAACCACAAGGTCGTCCACAAGCCCCACATCAGCGGGCCCAGCGCCCAATGCCGGGTTACGCCAATAACATCGCCTTCGGCCACGTCATCGCCACGTGACACTTGCAGGCTGTTGTCGGCCACGGTCAGCTTTTGCTCGGCGCCTGCGTCGTTGCGCAAGGTGACTTCGGCCACATCGCCTTTGCGCACCAGCTCAATGACAGTGGAGATGTCGGCGGCGCGCTGGGAGTTTTCGGCCTGATAGGCGAAGTACTGCGGCACGCGGTTCCAGCGCCACTCGTAGGACATCAACGAGGTGGCGTAGTACAACGCGCCGGCCAGGCCAACCAGCACGACCACGGTCAGCAGGTGCCAGGGCCATTGGGCTTTTTTCTGTTTCATTTCACTTTCCGAAGATGTATCGCCTGGCATGTCGTCATCGCGGGCAAGCCCGCTCCCACAAGGGAACGCATTTCAACTGTGGGAGCTGGCTTGCCTGCGATGAAGTCGACTCGGTGTCAGCCCTTATTCCATGTCCTTGAGCCACTCGGAGCTCTTGAACCACTTGTCATGGATGCGATCGTAGGTGCCGTCGTTGCGGATCTGGTGCAGGAAGTTGTTGATGTAATTGATGCTGTCGAAATCGCCCTTTTTCAGGCCGAACGCCAGGGGCTCGAAGGTGAAGGGTTCTTCCAGGAACACCAGCTTGCCATTACCGACTTTCTTCTCGGCGACCACGTTGTAAGGTGCGTCATACACAAAGGCATCGGCCTTGCCGTTGACCACGTCCAGCACGCCTTCCTGCTCGTTGTCATAGCCGTGGTACTTGGCTTTGGAGATCAGTTTCCTGGCAACCATCTCGCCGGTAGTGCCGAGCTTGGAGGTCAGGCGGTATTTCTCGTCGTTCAAATCTTTGTAGGACTTGATCGTGCCTTCCAGGTCCTTGCGAATCAGCAGGGTCTGGCCGACCACGATGAAGGGTTCGCTGAAGTTCAGGCGCAGGTTGCGTTCCTGAGTCAGGGTCATACCGCTGCCGATCATGTCGAACTTGCCGGTCAGGAAGGCTGGGATAATGCCGTCATAGCCGGTGGACACCAACTCCAGCTTGACGCCCATGGACTTGGCCATGGCCTTGAGAATGTCGACTTCAAAGCCGATGATTTCACCGCGCTTGTCGGTCATCTCGAACGGCATGTAGGTCGGGTCCATGCCGACTTTCAGCGTGCCGCGCTTGACCGCATCGTCGATGGCGCCCGCATGCGCCGCAGTGGCCGCGACCAGCGCGGTGACGCCGAGCATCAGCATCGAAAGATACTTTTTCATCATCAAGTCCCCTGAAAGATTCTTATAAGGCCGGCGCGCAAAAGGGCTGCACCCATTCGGGGTGCGATCCTAACCCACTCGTTGCCCGTCACAAAGGTTTCACGGGTAAATGTTATCGGCGCATGTCGCAAAAGCCCCACAATGGTGCATCACTGCGCAGGGGCTAGACACATCAGTGCAACAGGCCCGCAATTCATTGATGTGTAAGCAGTTATGACGCTTAGTCGATCTCCGCCATCCAGTCCGTGTCCTTGAACCACTTGTCGTGCAGCCGATCGTAGGTGCCATCCTGGGCAATTTGATTGAGGAAGTGGTTGATCCAGTTGAGGCTGTCGTAGTCGCCTTTTTTCAGGCCAAACGCCAGAGGCTCAAAGGTAAACGGTTGCTCAAGGGCAAAGAGCCGGCGGTTTTCCGGCCTGGCCAGCGCAATCAGGTTGTAGGGTGCGTCATGGACGAAGGCGTCGGCCTTGCCCTCGACCACTTGGCGCACGCCTTCTTCCGGCGTGGTAAAAGTGCTCAGGCGCGCCGCGCCCAAAAACCGCTGCGCAGCCGCTTCGCCGGTCGTGCCTTCAGTCGCGGCGATGCGGTAACCCGCCTCGTCGAGATCTTCGATGCTGGCAATCTTGCCGGCCAGGCTGGGGTTCAGCAGCACGGTCTGGCCGACCACAATAAAGGAGTCGCTGAAGTTCAGCTTGAGGTTGCGCTCCTGCGTCACCGTCATGCCGCTGCCGATCAGGTCGAACTTCTTCGCCATCAGCCCCGGTAACAACTCGGTATATGGCACCGCGACCAGTTCAAGCTCGACGCCCAACGCACGGCTCATCGCCTGCAGCAAATCGATTTCGAAACCGACGATGCGGCCCTGCTTGTCCTTCATTTCAAAGGGCACATAGGTGGGCGTGGTGCCGACTTTAAGCACACCGCGTCGAACCGCTTCATCGAGGGCACCAGCGCTCAACCAGCCTGCGTAAATCAATGCGATGACGCCGCTCAGCACCGCCAAACAATACCTTTTGATCATTAATCCCCCTGCGACCTAGTCAATTTGGGGGCGATGCTACCCCAGCGACAGGCACGGCAATACGCTTCGAACAAAGGTCTTTTGTTTCGAAATAACAAGGGGTTAGCGTTATCAAGAAGATGTTCTAAACGCTGTAGGACCAGCGCATCTAACGCCCCCGAGGTGAGCCCTCGGGGGCGTCGGAATCAGGCCGGTTGGGCCTGGGAAGACAGCGGTTGCAGCGGCAGCAATGGCGCGTGCGGATCAGCCTTGACCGAAGCACGCCAGGCACCGAGCCACTCGGCGTGACCTTCAGTCCACACCTGCTGATGCAGGCGAGCCAAGGCTACCGGGTCGCTGAGCAATGCCAGGCGCTCGCCGTTGTTGAGGCCGGCGGGGCCGACTTTCAGCGCGTGGCGCACACGTTCCTGACGCAAGTGCTCGATGGGCTCCGCCTCACGGTGACGCGAGGTCGCCAGGGCACAGGCCAGTGCGTTTTGCTGCGGGTCGACCACGGAGCGCACAAACCCGTCATTGAGGGCGTGCCAACGGTTTTCGTGGGTGTATTGCTCGGTCGACAGCAAAGCTTGCGGCGGGTTGTATTCCTCTGGGATCAGGAACAGGCTCTCGTCGCGAGACTTGAGGCCCAGCTTGACCCGACTGGAGATCACCGACACCGGAATCGACAGCATCAGCGAGCCGACGATCGGAATCAGCCACCACAGGAAGCTTGGGTTCAACCACACCACCAACAGTGCCCACAGAAAGCCCAGCAGGGTCTGTGGACCGTGGCGCTTGACTGCCTCGCTCCATGGCGTGGAGTCGTCGTCACGCTGCGGCGAGTTCCAGGTCGCAGCCCAGCCCAGGAACGCGGCGAGCACGAAACGGGTGTGGAAGATCATGCGCACCGGCGCCAGCAGCATGGAGAACAGCATCTCCAGCAGCATCGACAAGGTCACCTTGAACTTGCCACCGAACTCTTTCGCGCCCTTGGCCCAGATCAGGATGATGCTGAGCAATTTAGGCAGGAACAACAGCACGATGGTGGTGGAGAACAGCGCCACCGCCTTGTCCGGGTGCCATTGTGGCCACAGCGGGTACAGCTGGCGTGGCGCCATGAAGTACTGCGGCTCCATCAAGGTGTTCACCGCCAGCAACGCCGTCGACAGCACCAGGAAGAAGAACCACAACGGCGCCGACAGGTAGGACATCACGCCGGTCAGGAACACCGCACGGTGCACCGGGTGCATGCCTTTGACCAGGAACAGGCGGAAGTTCATCAGGTTGCCGTGGCACCAGCGACGGTCACGCTTGAGTTCATCCAGCAGGTTCGGCGGCAGTTCTTCGTAGCTGCCCGGCAGGTCATAAGCAATCCACACGCCCCAGCCGGCACGGCGCATCAGCGCGGCTTCAACGAAGTCGTGGGAGAGGATCGCACCGGCAAACGCGCCTTTACCCGGCAACGGCGCCAGGGCGCAGTGCTCGATAAACGGCTTCATACGAATGATGGCGTTGTGACCCCAGTAGTGGGATTCACCCAACTGCCAGAAGTGCAGGCCAGCGGTAAACAGCGGGCCATAAACACGGGTGGCGAACTGCTGCATGCGCGCATACAGGGTGTCCATGCCCGACGCACGTGGCGCGGTCTGGATGATCCCGGCATCCGGCGTGGCTTCCATCAAGCGCACCAGGCTGGTGAGGCATTCACCACTCATCACGCTGTCGGCGTCGAGCACCACCATGTACTTGTATTCACCGCCCCAGCGACGGCAGAAGTCGTCGAGGTTGCCGCTCTTGCGCTTTACGCGACGGCGACGGCGGCGATAGAAGATCTTGCCGAAACCACCGGCTTCGCGGCACACATCAAGCCAGGCTTGCTGTTCAGCGATGCAGATATCGGCTTCGTTACTGTCGCTGAGCACGAAGAAATCGAAACGGTCCAGGTCGCCAGTGGCGGCTACCGATTCGAAAGTAGCGCGCAGGCCGGCAAATACCCGGGGCACGTCTTCGTTGCAGATCGGCATCACCAGCGCGGTGCGGGCATCCTTTGGAATCGGCTCGTCACCAGCACTTTTACCGGAGATCCGGTATTTATCGTGGCCGGTCAGCAGCTCCAGGAAGCCCATCAGCGCGGTCCAGAAACCGGCCGAGACCCAGCAGAACAGAATCCCGAACATGATCAGGATGCTGGTTTGCAAGGCGTAAGGCAGCACCTGGGTGGCCGTTTGCAGCAGGGTCTGGTTGCGGATTTCGTCGAAGTCGACCAGCGACCAGCCCTGGTACGGCATGATGCCTTTCATGTACCAGCCGGCCACAATGGTCTGGCCGAGCATCAGCACCAGCAGGATATAGCGACGGATCGAACCCACGGTACGCCAGCGTGCTGCCGGCAATACGCGCTCATCCTTCGGCGGGGCCGGAGGGTTGGTGCGACCGGTCATCCGGCGCCAACCACGCACCAGGATATTGGTACGCCATGGCTCCGGCACCACTTTGGTCCGACGGATCGGCGGCGTGGCCTTCAGGCAAACCCGGCCGTTGGCGTCAAGCGCCAGCATCTCGGCGTCTTGCAGCTCTTCGGCGGTATTGAGCGTCAACCGGCGGCCGACCGAGGCTTGGGCGGCCTCGGTGGGTGCGTCGAAAGTCTTTGACGACAAGCGTTCGTGCAGCTCGCTGAAGGAGGTGCAGCCCGCCAGTTCGGCGCGCTGCTCTGCGGTCATCGGGAGGTGCGCCAGGTACTCGGACAGGGTCTCTGGCGTGGCTTGAGAATTACTCATCGGCAGGCAACTGATAGCTCCAGGTTTCGGTCAGGACGTGTTCGGTCTTTTCCGGCTCCGGATTGGCGGGGGCAGCCTCTGGCTGCTTGGCGTCCTTGTCTTTCGCTTCCTTGGCGTCTTTCCTGGCCTGTTTTTCGTGTTGCTTGGCCAGCAGCTTGTCGGCCTTGAGCACCTGGGTCGAAACCTTCTCAGGCTCAGGCTTCACGATGTCCTCAACCAGCGCGGCACGCATTTCGGTGGGCTTGCCTGCGTCCTTGATCTTCATGCGCAGGGTCAGGCGCCAGCCTTTGGTGTGCTCGTTGTAGCGCACGCTGTTTTCAACGATTT
This sequence comes from Pseudomonas sp. WS 5532, assembly GCF_012985445.1. Lineage (NCBI taxonomy): Bacteria > Pseudomonadati > Pseudomonadota > Gammaproteobacteria > Pseudomonadales > Pseudomonadaceae > Pseudomonas > Pseudomonas sp. WS 5532. The sequence goes on along the minus strand of NZ_JAAQWK010000010.1, from coordinate 55,856 downwards.
CGGCGTTGTCGCCCACGCTCACCTGGCTACGTACTGGCGCATCCGGTGGCAGGTTCTTCAGGGACGGGCCTTCGAAGTCCACCAGGTAGGCCACACTGCCGTCAGGCTGGCGGATCAGGTTGGATTGCTTCACGTCACCGGTGGAGCGCAAGGTCTGCTTGACCCAGGCGCTGTCGGCCGGGTGCAGGTCTTTCTCGTCCATGGTCCAGTGCAGGCGGTAGCTGACGTCCAGCGGCTCGCCGACTTTCGGCAGCTCGGCCGGGCTCCAGAACGCAACGATGTTGTCGTTGGTTTCGTCGGCGGTCGGAATCTCTACCAGGTCGACAGAACCCTTGCCCCAGTCGCCTTCAGGTTCGATCCAGGCGCTTGGGCGCTTGTCGTAGTTGTCGTCCAGGTCTTCGTAGTGGCTGAAGTCGCGGCCACGTTGCAGCAGGCCGAAACCACGCGGGTTTTCAACGGCGAAGTTGCTGACCGACAGGTGTTTAGGGTTGTTCAGAGGGCGCCAGATCCACTCGCCATTGCCGGCATGGATCGACAGGCCGCTGGAATCGTGCAATTCACGACGGTAGTTGAGCACCTTGGACGGCTGGTTTGCGCCGAACAAGTACATGCTGGTCAGCGGGGCGATGCCCAGCTTGCTGACCTTGTCACGCAGGAACATCTGGGATTTGACGTCGACAATGGTGTCGGTGCCCGGGCGCAGGGTCAGGCGATAGGCGCCGGTTGCGCGTGGCGAGTCCAGCAGGGCGAAGATCACCAGCTGTTTCTCGCCCGGTTTTGGGCGCTCAATCCAGAACTCGGTGAAACGCGGGAATTCTTCACCGGACGGCAATGCAGTGTCGATCGCCATGCCACGGGCCGACAGGCCATAGGCCTGGCCTTTGCCGACGACGCGGAAGTAGCTGGCGCCGAGCATGGTCATGATTTCGTCTTGCTTGTCGGCCTTGTTGATCGGGTACAGCACACGGAAACCGGCATAACCCAGCTGTTCGGTGGCTTTAGGATCAAATTTCACGTCGCCGAAATCGAAACGATTTGGGTCGTACTTGATTTCCTGGACGCTGTCGGCGGTCACTTCGTTGATTTTCACCGGCGTGTCAAAGTGCATGCCCTGGTGATAGAAGGACAGCTTGAATGGCGTGTTCTGATCGGCCCACTCGGCTTTTTCGTTGCGGAAACGAATCTTCTGATAGTCCGCGAATTTCATTTCGCGAAATTCGTTCGGCAGATTGCTGCGCGGAGCTTCGTATTTCTGCCCGGCCAGCTCTTTTGCCTTGGCCGACACATCATCCAGACTGAATGCCCACAGTTGACCCGCCCCGAACAGGCAAAACAGGGCAGAGCCCGTTACCAGTGCGTTTCGTAACCGTTTGGCAGACAATTTTGGTGCATTACAGGGACTAACAATCACGAGCAACCCTCGCCGAAAACAGATCAAAAAACCAACGGCCAGCTATCTATATGCCAGGTTGGCGAGCATTGTTCCGACTCCTCTGGGTCAAAATGATTCCCCAAAGGCCGTCGGACAAGTCTCTACCTAAGTCAAAAATGGACCAATTTACGCTGATCCCCATAGCGCGCGATTATCTAGTAGCCCGCGAAACAACGCATCAGGGACAACGAAGTATTTGTAGCGAAACCCTGCGTTTTTAGGCATTAAAGTCGTTTTTAATACATTCATGTCTGTAAGAGGAAGGTCACAGGGCCATCATTGACCAAATGCACCTGCATATCAGCGCCAAAACGCCCCGATGCCACCTTGCCATGCAATTGTTGCGCTTGTAACAACAAGTGTTCAAAAAGCGCGGCTCCCAGGGCCGGTGGGGCCGCTGTGGAGAAGCTGGGCCGCAACCCGCTTTTGGTGTCCGCCGCCAGAGTGAACTGCGATACCAGCAGCAAACCACCGCCAATGTCCTTCAAGGACAGGTTCATCTTGCCCTCATCGTCGCTGAACACCCGATAGTTAAGCAGCTTGTGCAACAGTTTGTCGGCACTCTCGGGCGTATCTGAAGGTTCCACGGCGACCAGCACCAGTAATCCCTGGTCTATCGAGCCTACGACTTCACCCGCCACCTCGACCCGGGCGCCACGCACCCGTTGCAACAGGCCCTTCATGCTTCTTCTGGCGGCAGATCAAGCAGGCGCCGTGCCATCTCGCCGGTCGCACGCACCAACGCATCGGTGATGCCCGGCTCGGATGCCGCATGGCCAGCCTCGCGAATCACCTGCAGCTCACTGTTGGGCCAGGCCTGATGCAGCTCCCAGGCGTTGTCCAGCGGGCAGATCATATCGTAGCGGCCATGGATGATGACCCCAGGCAGATGGGCGATCTTGTGCATATCGCGAATCAGCTGGTTGGGCTCCAGGAAAGAGTTATTGGTGAAGTAGTGGCACTCGATACGCGCAATCGACAGGGCGCGCTGCGGCTCGGAAAAACGCTCGACGTGCTGCGGGCTCGGGCACAGGCCGAGCATGCGCCCTTCCCAACCGGACCAGGCTTTGGCTGCGTGCATCTGGGCGATCTGGTCGTTGCCGGTGAGGCGCTTGTGGTAGGCGGCAACCATGTCGTGGCGCTCGTCCGCCGGGATCGGGGCAAGGTAGTCCTGCCAGTAATCCGGGAACATGCGGCTCGCGCCTTCCTGGTAGAACCAGTGAATATCCTGCGGGCGGGCCAGGAAGATGCCGCGCAGGATCAAACCATGCACACGCTCAGGGTGGCTTTGCGCATAGGCCAGCGACAGGGTCGAGCCCCAGGAACCACCAAACAGCACCCATTTGTCGATGCCCAGGTGTTCGCGGATGCGCTCGAGGTCGGCGACCAGATCCCAGGTGGTGTTGTTTTCAAGACTCGCGCGCGGCGTGGAACGCCCGCAGCCACGCTGGTCGAAGGTAACGATGCGGTACAGGTTCGGGTCGAAATAGCAGCGGCTCTGGGCATCGCAACCGGAGCCGGGGCCGCCATGGATGAAGACGACAGGCAAACCTTCGGGGGAGCCACTTTCATCGACGTACAGCGTGTGGGTGTCATCGACTGCCAGATCGTGCCGGGCGTAGGGTTTGATCTGCGGGTACCAAGTCTGCATTGCGCGCTCCATAGGGTGTCGGGTTCATCCCTGAGGGGACGTCTATTATTCTTGCCGTCTGGCATCATAAACCCGAATTGTGCAATGAGCATGTCCTTGAATACTTAGACCTGTGTCAGCCCTTCGCTCCTGAGGTAATGCAGCAGATAGTTATAAAGCTGATCCACCTCCGGGGCTTGGCCGCGTGCGCGCAAGCAACCGTGAACCAGACCTTTGCCGGGATACAGCACGGCGGGCACACCGGCCTGTTGCAGCCGTTCGGCATAGAGCATGCCGTCATCGCGCAACGGGTCGAACTGGGCCACGGCGATCAACGCCTTGGGCAAGCCGCCGAAATACTCGGCCAACAAAGGCATGGCATAGGCCGATGGCGTGCCCGCAGCATGCAGGTACATTGCCAGGTAGCAGTCGGTGTCGGCAGTACTGAGCAGCGGTGCGTCCATGCAGTCACGCCGCGAGGGCAAATCGGCAGGCCCGCCCAGGCCGGGGTAAATCAGCACCTGGGCCACGGGCAGCGGCTGGCCGTCGTCGCGCAGCCCCAGGCACAGCGCCGCCGCCAGATTGCCGCCCGCGCTGTCGCCCATCACCACCAGGCGTTGCAGGTTGATGGCGTGCGGCCCCTGCGCGGCCTGGATTGCCTGCCATACGGCGCGACAGTCTTGGTAGGCTGCCGGGAACGGGTACTCCGGCGCCAGACGGTAGTCGATGGCGATCACCAGGACCTGCAACGCGCTCGCCAGTTCGAAACAGATAAAGTCGTGGGAGTCCAACCCGCCGACCACCCAGCCGCCACCGTGCATATAAAGGAGACAGGGCCAGCCCTCCGTCGGCGCTGGCGCCGTGGGTAGGTAACTGCGCACGCCTACACCGCCCAGGGAAAAGTCCGACAGTTGCAGCCCTTCAGGCTTCGGTGGCGTGAAGGCCTGGCACATACGGTCGTAGTTATGGCGCAAGCCCGCCAGCGAAGAGTCGTCACTGGTGAAGGATTCGGTTTTGGCGATGAAGGCGGCAAGCTGCGCTGAAATCGGATACATGCTCAATATCCCTGAGAATGGAGATCTAAACGTGGGAGCTGGCTTGCCTGCGATAGCAGTGTGTCAGTCACCTCTTCATTCACTGATACACCGCTATCGCAGGCCAGTCGAATCGTCGCACCGCAGCTCCCGCATTTTTTGCCCGGCGGTGTTTTCAGGGTTTGAGGCTGGCCTGCACTGCCGCCACGCCATCGCTGCCATCAAACGCCTTGACCCCGGCCAACCAGCGCTGCAAATCCTCTGGGTGGTCACGCAACCATTGCCTGGCCACCTCCTGCGGCGACTGGCGCTCCATGATCGGCACCATCAACTGGCTTTCCTGGGCGGCGGTGAAGGTCAGGTTTGCCAGCAGGCGGTTGGCGTTAGGGCAGCGTTCGCCAAAGTCCGGCGCGGTGACGGTGGAAACCGTGGCGCGACCTTCGTTCGGGCCGAACACATCTTCACTGCCGGTGAGGTAGGCCATTTTCATATTGATGTTCATCGGGTGCGGGGTCCAGCCGACGAACACCACGAACTCCTTGCGGTTCACCGCTCGCTGCACCGCTGCGAGCATGCCCGCTTCACCGGAAGCTACCAGTTTGAAGCCGCCCAGGCCGAAATGGTTGGTGTCGATCATCTTTTGGATATCGGTATTGGCGCCACTGCCCGGCTCGATGCCGTAGATCTTGCCGCCCAACTTGTCCTTGAAGCGGGCGATGTCGGCAAACGTCTTCAGCCCGGCATCCGCCACGTATTGCGGCACGGCCAGGGTGGCTTGGGCGTCGGCGAGGCTGGGCGTGTCGAACACCTTGACCTGCTTGGCGGCCAGGAACGGCGAGATGTTGTTATCCATCGCCGGTTTCCAGTAGCCGAGGAAGATATCCAGGCGTTTGTCGCGGATGCCGGCAAAAATGATCTGCTGCACCGCGCTGGTCTGCTTGCTGTCGTAGCCCAGGCCATTGAGCAGCACGTCGGCCATGCCTGAGGTAGCGATGACGTCGGTCCAGCTGACCACGCCCATGCGGATGGTTTTACAGGATGCAGGTTCTGCGGCCATGGCGTTGGCGCTGATCAAAGCCGCGCCGGTGAGGATCAACAACAGTCTTTTCATGGATGAGGTCTCACTGGGCAGCTTTTATTGTGGGAAGTGGCGTCTGGTGCGCCGTACCCACAACCTTACCCAGCGGAACCTGTGCTGACACGAACTGTGGCGACCGGCAGTTGCACTGGGGCGACCCGGAAGGCCCCATCGCAGGCAAGCCAGCTCCCACATTTTGATCTGTGAATACATCCAAATGTGGGAGCTGGCTTGCCTGCGATAGCGATATCAGCCGTAGCGCTTCTGCCCCCAGGCTAACAACCCTTCCAGCAACTGCTTCAACACAACCTGGGTCGGCGCAGCCAAATCAGGGCGATACCGGAACGGCTCAACCTCTTCCATATACGTGCTCTGGCACAGTTCCAACTGCACCGCATGAATATCCTGCGCCGGGTCGCCATAGTGGCGAGTGATATGCCCGCCCTTGAAGCGCCCGTTCAGCACATGGGTGAACTGCGGATGCTGAGCGCAGATGCCTTCCAGCTGGCTGGCCAGCTCGGGGTCACACGCCGCGCCGTTGAAGGTGCCGAGGTTGAAGTCCGGCAGCTTGCCGTCGAACAGGTGCGGGATTACCGAGCGGATCGAGTGCGCATCAAACAGCAAGGCGTAGCCGAACTCGGCCTTGAGGCGCGCCAGCTCTTCTTGCAGGGTGCGGTGGTACGGGCCCCAGATTTTTTGCAGGTAGGTTACGCGTTCTTCTTCGGACGGCACCTGCCCTTCACGGAACAACGGCACGCCATCGAACAGGGTCGCCGGGTACAGCCCGGTGGTGGCGCCGGCGTAGAGCGGTTTGTCGTCGGACGGCCGGTTCAGGTCAATCACAAACCGCGAGTACTCGGCCGACAAGGTGCTGGCGCCCAATGCCTCGGCAAAGTCATACAGCGTGGGGATGTGCCAGTCGGTGTCCGGCAGGCTTTGCGCCTCGGGGATCAGCCCGGCTTCGACCGCAGGCGTCAGGCGCAACCCCGCGTGGGGCATGCTGATCAGCAGCGGCACACGGCCTTGTTTGAAACTCAGAACCTTATCCACAACAACACTCCTCAGACGGTGACGTCGACGCCATGGCGCACGACGCGTTTATCCAGCTCGCCGCCCAGCCAGTAAGCCAGGTCGGCGGGGCGATCAATCTGCCAGGCGACGAAATCCGCGACCTTGCCCACTTCCAGCGAACCGTGGGTGTCACCCATGCCCAGCGCGGTGGCCGCATGTTGCGTGGCGCCGGCCAAGGCTTCTTCCGGGGTCATGCGGAACAGGGTGCAGGCCATGTTCAGCATCAGGCGTACCGACAGCGCCGGCGAGGTGCCGGGGTTGAGGTCACTGGCGATGGCGATTTTCACGCCGTGCTTGCGCAGCGCATCCATCGGCGGCAACTGGGTTTCACGCAGGAAGTAGAACGCGCCCGGCAGCAACACCGCGACAGTGCCGGACGCGGCCATGGCGATGGCGTCTTCTTCGGTCATGAACTCCAGGTGGTCCGCCGACAGTGCGTGGTAACGCGCCGCCAGGCTGGAGCCGTGCAAAGAGGACAACTGCTCGGCGTGCAGTTTCACCGGCAAGCCCAACTGCTGGGCGACCTTGAATACACGCTCCACTTGTTCGGTGGAAAACGCCAGGTACTCACAGAAGGCGTCTACCGCATCCACCAGCCCTTCGGCCGCGAGCGCCGGGAGCATCTCGGTGCAGATGTGGTCGATGTAGTCGTCAGCGCGATCCTTGTACTCCGGCGGCAGCGCGTGAGCCGCCAGGCACGTGGCGCGCACGCTCACCGGCAGCATCTGGCCAAGGCGCCGCGCAACCCGCAGCATCTTGCGCTCGTTGGCCAGGTCAAGGCCGTAGCCGGACTTGATCTCCACCGTGGTCACGCCGTCACGCAGCAAACTGCGCAGGCGCTTTTCAGCGCTGGCAAACAATTCATCTTCCGTGGCGGCACGGGTGGCGCGCACGGTGCTGGCAATACCGCCACCCTTGGCGGCGATTTCGGCGTAGCTCACGCCTTCAAGGCGCTGCTCGAATTCACCGCTGCGATTGCCGCCGAACACCGTGTGGGTGTGGCAGTCGATCAGCCCGGGGGTGACCCATGCGCCTTGCAGGTCATGCACCTGGGCGTAATCCGCCACTGGCGCCTGGCTGCGGGGGCCGATCCACTCGATCAGCGAACCCGCGGTGACCATGGCGGCATCCTCGATGATTGAGTATTTGCCCTGGGCCATAGTTGCGACGTGGCAGTGTTGCCAAAGCGTTTTCATCAACGCCTCCCTAAGTTATCGATGAGACAAAGCCGGGTCGTAATGGACCTTGGCCCCCTGCCCGGCAGCGGGCTTGACCCACAGCAGGTAGGCGAGGACCAGCAACACGATCCAGACGGCGCCGACCAGCAAAGCGGCCTGGGTGTCCGGGAAGTAACCCAGCACGCCAAACACGAACAGCATGAACACAATGGCGGCCGCTGGCGCGTAGGGCCAGAACGGTACCGGGAACTTCAGCTCAGCGACCTGCGCCTTGGTCATCGAACGACGCATCGCGACCTGAGTGAACAAAATCATCAACCACACCCACACGGTGGCGAAAGTGGCAATCGAGGCGATCAACAGGAACACGTTTTCCGGGATCAGGTAGTTGAGCACCACGCCGCCGAGCAACGACGCGCCCATTACCAGTACGGTCATCCACGGCACGCCTTGCTTGGACAGCTGCGCAAAACCCTTGGGCGCCTGCCCTTGCTGGGCCAGGCCATACATCATGCGGCCGGCGCCAAAAATGTCGCTGTTGATGGCCGAGACGGCGGCCGAGATCACCACGATATTGAGGATGGTCGCTGCCGAGCCGATGCCAAGGTTGCTGAAGATCTGCACGAACGGACTGCCCTGGCTGCCAATCTGTGGCCACGGGTAGATGGCCATCAGCACAAACAGGGTCAGCACGTAGAACAGCAGGATGCGCAGCGGCACCGCATTGATCGCCTTGGGGATCACGCGCTGCGGGTCTTTGGCTTCACCGGCGGTGATGCCGATGATTTCGATGCCGCCAAACGCAAACATCACCACCGCGAACGAGGCGATCAGGCCGCCAATGCCGTTAGGCATGAAGCCGCCGTGGGCCCACAGGTTGCTCAAGCCGCTGGCCTGGGTTTCGCCAGCAGAATGAATGCCAAACAGCATGATGCCAAAGCCGCCGAGGATCATCGCCACAATCGCGCCGACCTTGAGCAGCGACAGCCAGAACTCCATTTCGCCAAACACTTTGACGTTGCACAGGTTCAGGCCGCCGATCAAAAACACGATGCCGAGCACCCAGACCCAACGTGCGACCTCGGGAAACCAGAAGCCCATGTAGATGCCAAAGGCGGTGACGTCGGCGAGGCAGACGATGATCATTTCAAATGCGTAGGTCCAGCCGAGCACAAACCCGGCCATAGGCCCCAGGTAGGTGCTGGCGTACTGGCCGAAGGAGCCTGACACCGGGTTGTGCACGGCCATTTCACCGAGAGCACGCATCACCATGAACACGGCGGCGCCGCCGATCAGGTAGGCCAGCAGCACGGCAGGGCCGGCCATTTGGATGGCAGAGGCGGAACCATAGAACAACCCGGTGCCGATCGCGGAACCGAGTGCCATGAAGCGAATATGTCGGGCGCTCAGCCCGCGTTTCAAACCCTTTTCTTGCTGGTGCATTTCTCGCCCCTATTATTTTTATGAGGAGAAGATCGTTCCCACGCTCCGCGTGGGAACACATCCTGTGACGCTCCGCGTCACGACTCTTAAAGCGGACGCGGAGCGTCCAGGGCAACATTCCCACGCAGAGCGTGGGAACGATCGTATGTCAGTCACACATGTTTCAACTGACAGATAGCTATCGCAGGCAAGCCAGCTCCCACACTGGGTTGCGTTGCGGTTACAAGCTCGGCAGGAGCTTGGCCGGCACCAGCTCATTCAGGCAGCGGCTGGCGAGCAGTTCGCTGGCGGCATTGATGTCCGGGGCAAAGAAGCGGTCCTTCTCATAAAACGCCACTTTGTCGCGCAGGATCCCGCGGGCTTTTTCCAGCTTGGTCGAAGTCTTCAAGCCATCGCGCAGGTCCAGGCCCTGGCATGCCGCCAGCCACTCAACCGCGAGTACACCACGGGTATTTTCAGCCATTTCCCACAAACGCTTGCCCGCAGCCGGGGCCATGGACACGTGGTCTTCCTGGTTGGCCGACGTCGGCAGGCTGTCCACGCTATGGGGATGCGCCAGCGCCTTGTTCTCACTGGCGAGCGCCGCAGCGGTGACCTGGGCGATCATGAAACCGGAGTTCACCCCGCCATTGCCGACCAAAAACGGCGGCAGTTGCGACATGTGCTTGTCCATCATCAACGAGATACGACGCTCGCTCAGCGAGCCGATTTCGGCGATGGCCAGCGCCATGTTGTCGGCAGCCATGGCCACCGGCTCGGCGTGGAAGTTACCGCCGGAAATCACGTCGCCCTCGGCAGCAAATACCAGCGGGTTATCCGACACGGCGTTGGCCTCTACCACCAGCACTTCGGCAGCCTGGCGGAACTGGGTCAGGCAGGCGCCCATGACTTGCGGCTGGCAACGCAGGGAATACGGGTCTTGCACCTTGTCGCAGTTCTGGTGCGACTGGGACACCTGGCTGCTCTCGCCGAGCAGGTCGCGATAAGCCGCGGCCGCGTCGATCTGACCACGCTGGCCACGGGCGGCATGGATACGTGCATCAAACGGCGAGCGCGAGCCCAATACCGCTTCCACGGTGAGGGCACCGCACGCCAGCGCACCGGCGAACAGGTCTTCGCCTTCGAACAGGCCGCGCAAGGCATAAGCGGTGGATACCTGGGTGCCGTTCAGCAGCGCCAGGCCTTCTTTGGCCGCCAGCGTCAGCGGCGTCAGGCCGGCAACTTTCAGCGCTTCGGTGGCTTCCAGCCATTCGCCCTTGTAGCGCGCCTTGCCTTCGCCCAGCAGCACCAGCGACATATGCGCCAATGGCGCCAAGTCGCCGGAAGCACCGACCGAACCTTTGAGCGGAATGTGCGGGTACACCTCGGCGTTGATCAGTGCGATCAGCGCGTCGATCACCTGGCGACGAATGCCGGAGAACCCACGGCTCAGGCTGTTGACCTTAAGCACCATGACCAGCCGCACCAGCGCATCGCTGATCGGCTCACCGACGCCGGCGGCGTGGGACAGCACCAGGGAACGCTGGAGGTTTTCCAGGTCTTCACTGGCAATGCGGGTCGAGGCCAGCAGGCCAAAACCGGTGTTGATGCCGTAGGCGGTGCGGTTCTCGGCGAGAATCTGCTCCACGCAGGCCACACTGGCTTCGATCTGCGCCGTGGCGCTGTCATCCAGAGTGAGGGTTACCGGCTGCTGGTAGATGGCTCGCAGTTGGGCAAGGCTCAGTTGGCCTGGAATCAAATTTAGCGCAGTCACATTCATGCTCCTTTGAATTGTTCTTTTGAATAAGTGTTTAGTGCAAATGGGGAATTGCTGAGCGCAGCAAAGCGGTGTCTTTGAGCAGCGCGGCGGTGGCGGCAATATCTGGCGCCAACCAACGGTCTTGTTCGTAAGGTGCGACCTTTTCGCGTAGCAGACGCCAGGCGCTGTCAGTACCCGCGCCGAAACGCTGGTCCTTCAAAAACTCGAACGCCTGGGCTGCCAGCAGGTACTCGATGGCGAGAATCTGCGTGACGTTGGCCAACAGCTGATGCAGCTTGAGCGCGGCATTGGTGCCCATGCTCAGGTGGTCTTCCTGCAGGCCCGAGGTAACGAAATTGTCGAGCACCGCCGGTTGCGCCAGCTGACGGTTTTGCCCGCACAGCGAGGCGGCGACGTACTGCACGATCATCATCCCGGAGTTGACCCCAGGGTTGCTGACCAGGAACGCCGGCAAACCACTGACGTGCGGGTTGATCAGGCGGTCCAGGCGACGCTCGGCCACCGAGCCGATTTCGGCCATGGCGATGGCGAGCATGTCGGCCGCCAGCGCCACAGACTGCCCATGCGGGTTGGCCTGGGACACCACGCGGTAGTTGTCCGGCGTGCCGAGCACCAGCGGGTTGTCGGTGGCGCTGTTGAGTTCGGTCTCGATCTGGCGTGTGGCGTGTTCCACCTGATCACGCGCCGCACCGTGAATCTGCGGGATCGAGCGGATGCTCAGCGCGTCCTGGGTGCGGATGCCTTTGCTGCTGGCGATCACTTCACTGCCGTCAAGCAAGGCACGCAGGTTGATGCCGACTTGCTGCATGCCTGGGTGTGGCTTGAGGGCGATGATGGCTTCGTCAAAGGCGTCGATCTGACCACGCTGGGCTTCGAAACTCATGGCGCCGATCACGTCGGCCCATTGCAGCAGGTGATGCGCGTCGGCCAGGGCCAGGCAGCTCAGGCCGGTCATGCACGGCGTACCATTGACCAGGCACAGGCCGTCTTTGGCGCCGAGCACCACAGGTTGTAAACCTTCGGCTTTTAAGGCGGCTTGCGCCGTCACGATCTGGCCGCGATAGCTCACATCGCCAACCCCGAGCAAGGCCACGCCAATGTGGGCCATGTGAGTCAGGTAGCCCACCGAGCCCTGGGACGGCACTTGCGGCGTGATGCCATGGTTGAGCAGCGCCAGCAACGAATGCACCACCTGCGGGTGCAGGCCGGATTTGCCGTGGCTGTAGTTGATGATGGCTGCGCAGATGATCGCGCGGGTCTGTTCGTCGCTCAGCAGCGGGCCGACGCCACAGGCGTGGCTCAGCAGTGTGTTGCGCGACAACTGGCTGAGTTGTTCACCCTTGAGCGACACATTGCACAGCGCGCCCAGGCCGGTATTCACACCATAGGCGCGTTCGCCGCTGGTGACGATGCGTTGCACGATAGCCTGGGCATTGTCGATACGCGCCCAGGCGTGGCCCGAGAGTTCGAGCACGGCGCCGTGGCGGGCGACGGCGACCACGTCCTGCCAACGCAGGGGAGCGTCGGCGATGATGATTTTTGTTGCCTGGGACATCTTCATACCTTCTTCAATGCTTGTGCAGCTTCACTGACCCTATCGCAGGCAAGCCAGCTCCCACATTTGAAATGCATTCCCCTGTGGGAGCTGGCTTGCCTGCGATGGCGCCAGCCGGTTCGCCACAAGATCCGGATCAGACCACCGCCGCCCGGCGCTGAACAAACCGGTCCACATACTCATCCGCCGGCGAATGCAGAATCTCGCGCGGCGTGCCGACCTGGATCAGCTTGCCGTCCTTGAGAATCGCAATGCGGTTGCCAATGCGCACCGCCTCGTCGAGGTCGTGGGTGATGAACACGATGGTCTTGTGCAGGGTCTTTTGCAGCTCCAGCAACTGGTCCTGCATCTCGGCGCGGATCAGCGGGTCGAGGGCGCTGAAGGCTTCGTCCATCAGGATGATGTCGGTATCGGCTGCCAAGGCGCGGGCCAGGCCTACACGTTGGCGCATGCCACCGGAAAGCTGGTGCGGGTATTTGTTTTCGTAGCCTTTGAGGCCCACGGTTTCGATCCAGTGCAACGCACGTTCGGCGCACACCTGCTTGGTTTCGCCGCGCACCTTGAGGCCGTAGGCGACGTTGTCGAGCACGCTCTTGTGGGGCAGCAGGCCGAAGCTCTGGAACACCATGCTGATCTTGTGGCGACGGAATTGGCGCAGGGCTTCCATGTCCAGTTGCAGGATGTCTTCGCCGTCCACCAGGATCGCGCCGCTGGTTGGATCGATCAGGCGGTTGAAGTGACGCACCAACGTGGACTTGCCCGAACCCGAAAGACCCATGATCACAAAGATCTCGCCCGTGCCGATGCTCAGTGACAGGTCGTTCACGCCGACCACGCAACCGGTCTCGGCCAGCACCTGGTCCTTGGTCTTGCCCTGACCAACCAGCGCCAGGGCTTCCTTGGAGCGGTTGCCAAAAATCTTGAAGACGTTTTTAACTTCAATTTTGCTGACAGTAGTCATTTGCTCGCCTCATGCCGTGGACGACCATAGGCCTGGGTAATGCGGTCGATGACCACTGCAAGAATCACAATCGCCAGCCCGGCTTCGAGGCCACGGCCGACGTTGAGGGTCTGGATGCCGACGAGCACGTCTTCACCCAGGCCACGGGCGCCGATCATCGAGGCGATCACCACCATCGACAACGCCATCATGGTGGTCTGGTTGATACCGGCCATGATGCTCGGCAGCGCCAACGGCAGTTGTACGCCAAACAGTTGCTGCCAGCGGTTGGCACCGAAGGCATTGATGGCTTCCATGACTTCGCCGTCGACCTGGCGAATGCCCAAGTCGGTGAGGCGAATCAACGGTGGCGCGGCGTAGATCACCGTGGCGAAAATCGCCGGCACCTTGCCCAGGCCAAACAGCATCAGCACCGGGATCAGGTACACAAAGCTGGGCATGGTTTGCATGATGTCGAGCAGCGGCATCAATACCGACCGCAGGCGATTGCTGCGTGCAGACAAAATGCCCAACGGAATGCCGATCAGCACCGAGATCACCGTGGCGACCATCATCAGTGCCAGGGTTTGCATGAGCTTGTCCCACAGGCCAACCGCACCCACCAGGAACAGCAGACCGACGATCACCGCCGTGGTCACCACCTTGCGGGTGGCATGCCAGGCGATGCCGCCGACAATGGCGAGCATCAGCCACCAGGGCGCTGCACGCAGCAAGCCTTCCAGGTTGACGATGGCCCATAACAGCGTGTCGGAGATGTGCCGGAACACATCGCCGTAGTTGGTGACCAGTGAGTCCACCCAACCGTTGACCCAGTCGGCGATGGAAAACGTAAAACTCTCAGGAAACATAGCGTGCTCTCGATCCAGTGGGTTGTGGCCGGGTGCCCGGCTGGCCCTTGAGGGTAGCCGGACACGCTTGACCTACAAGGCCGCGTCGATTTTCTTGGCTGCGTCGTCGCTCACCCATGCGTGCCAGACTTCAGGATGTTCCTTGAGGAAAATTTTCGCCAGTTTTGGCGACTCAATCCGCTCTTTGGCCATGCGACCGAGGTTCTGGTTAAGCAGGTCGATGGGCAGGTTGACCTTCTCCAGCACCGCCACGAGTTCAGGCGCTTGCTCGTGGAAGGTTTTGGACAGGCCGACCTTGATGCTCACGCTTTTATCCACACCGGGCTTTTCCTGCAGCTTGACCAGATCGACCTGGCCCATCAGCGGGGTTGGCGACCAGTAGTAGAACAGGATCGGCTCGCCACGCTTGTAGCTCGACAGCACGGCGGCATCCAGCGCCGGGCCGGTGCCAGGGCGGAAGTTGGTGTAGGTGCTTTCCAGGCCATAGCTTTTCAGCATTTCGCTGTTATCCAGCTCACAGGTCCAGCCGGCCGGGCAGTTGTAGAAGCGGCCCTTGGAGGGCTCTTCCTGGTCCTTGAATACCGAGGCGTATTTGGCCAGGTCGGCGATATTTTTCAGGTCTGGTGCCTTGGGTTCCAGCTTGCGCTTGGCGTCGCCTTCGATCACATAACGCGGCACATACCAGCCTTCCACGGCGCCGACCACCGGCGCACCAACACCGACAACTTTGCCGGCCTTCTCGGCCTTGTTCCAGACCTCGCTGCGGCCTACCCACTCTTCGGCGAAAACCTGGATGTCGTTGCTGCTCAGGGCGTTTTCCATGGTGATGGAGTTACCCGGCAAGCTATCGGTTTTGCAGCCGTAGCCTTTCTCCAGCACGGTTTGCAGGATGTCGGTGAGCAACATGCCGCTTTCCCAGTTCAGCCCGGCGAATTTCACCGGTTTGCCGGACTCGCACCAACCCGCCGCCTGGGCGCCGGCAGAGGCCAGCAAGCCTGCAGATAACACGGTGGCCAGCAAGGTTTTATTCATCTTCATTGTTGTGACGCTCCCAATCTTGAAATGGATTACGGCAGTCAGTAGGCGTCCTGCCCTGTCCACGTCCCATCAGGCTTGTGCAGCCAGCCCGTTTGTCGTTGGTGCAGCGCCCTGCTCTATTGGCAGGATCAGTTGATCGGGCACCGTGCCGTGCCATTTTTTCGCACATACGTAGTACAAGGCCGCTGGCAGTACCAGGCCGATGATCCAGGAGATATCCACATCACCCAGCGCGGCAACCAAAGGGCCGGTGTAGAACTTGGTGGAGATGAACGGCAACTGCACCAGCACACCGAACACATAGACGCTGATACCGAGCAGGTTCCAGCGACCGTAGCGGCCATTCGGGTCGGCCAAGGCCGGGACGTCATAGCGCTCGCGGGTGATGCAGTAGTAATCCACCAGGTTGATTGCACTCCACGGCGTAAAGAACGCCAGCAGAAACAGGATGAAAGACTTGAACGCACCGAGGAACGAGTGCTGGCCGAGCAACGCGATCAGGGTTGCAGTGCCGACAATCACCAGCACGAACACCAGACGCTGCAGGCGGGTGACCTCAAGGCGACCACGGAAGCCGCTGACGATGGTCGCAATGCACATGAAGCTGCCGTAGGAGTTCAGGGTAGAGATGGTGACCTTGCCGAACGCGATGCTGAAGTACAGCAGCGCAGCGGTGGCGCCTGTACCACTCAACCCAACGATGTAGGCGACTTCGTGACCGGCAAATTGCCCGTTGGACATGGCCGCGGCAAACACGCCAAGGACCATCGCCACCTGAGCGCCAATGACCGAACCTGCACCGGCGGCGAGAAAGGTTTTCAGCGAAGATGTCTTGCTTGGCAGGTAACGTGAATAGTCCGCCACGTAAGGGCCGAAGGCGATCTGCCAGGAGGCCGCGAGCGACACCGCCAGCAGGAAACTGCTCCAGCTGAAGTGGCGGATCTGCAAAAGCGCGCCAACGTCGGTCTGGCTCATCAAACGACTGAACAGATAGACAAAGGCAATCACGCCAATGACGCTGGCGACACGCCCAATAAAGTGGATCACCCGGTAGCCCAGCACGGTGACCAGTACGATGACGCTGGCAAAAATCAGGATACCGACGCTGTCGCTGACCCCGAACAACTGGCCCAGTGCCTGCCCCGACAGCACGGTCCCGGTCGCGGTGAAACCGAGGTACATCAAACAGACCAGCACAATCGGGATGGCTGCACCGTAAACGCCGAACTGCACCCGGCTGGAGATCATCTGTGGCAGGCCAAGCTTTGGCCCTTGCGCCGCATGCAACGCCATGACGCCGCCGCCGATGAGTTGGCCGATCAACAGACCGATCAACGACCAGAACACATCACCGCCGAGCACCACGGCCAAGGCCCCGGTGACAATCGCGGTGATTTGCAGGTTGGCACCCATCCACAGGGTGAACTGGCTCAATAGACGACCGTGTCTTTCCGCTTCCGGGATGTAGTCGATCGAACGCCTTTCGATCAACGGTGTGGTGTCATTTGCAGCCATGTTGGTCAACCTCTGATGGATTGTTCTGGGTGTGCAGATTGCGGGTTCTACTGTGGGAGCTGGCTCCCACAGGAACCAGGCCAGCCGTTATTTGATCATCGGCAGGTTCAGGCCCTGCTCCTTGGCGCAATCGATGGCGATCTGGTAACCGGCATCGGCGTGACGCATCACCCCGGTGGCCGGGTCGTTGTGCAGTACGCGGGCGATCCGCTCAGCCGCTTCATCGGTGCCGTCGCAGACGATCACCATGCCCGAGTGCTGGGAGAAGCCCATGCCCACGCCGCCGCCGTGGTGCAGCGAAACCCAGGTCGCGCCGCTCGCGGTGTTGAGCAAGGCGTTGAGCAGTGGCCAGTCGGACACGGCGTCGGAGCCGTCCTGCATGGCTTCGGTTTCGCGGTTCGGGCTTGCGACCGAGCCGGAGTCGAGGTGGTCACGGCCGATCACTACGGGTGCCGACAGCTCACCGCTGCGCACCATTTCGTTGAATGCCAGGCCGAGCTTGGCGCGTTGGCCCAGGCCAACCCAGCAGATACGTGCTGGCAGGCCCTGGAAGCTGATGCGTTCGCGCGCCATGTCCAGCCAGTTGTGCAGGTGCGCGTCGTCCGGGATCAGCTCTTTGACTTTGGCGTCGGTCTTGTAGATGTCTTGCGGGTCACCCGACAGCGCAGCCCAGCGGAACGGGCCGATGCCACGGCAGAACAGCGGGCGGATGTAGGCCGGTACGAAGCCTGGGAAGTCGAAGGCGTTTTCTACGCCTTCTTCCTGGGCCATCTGGCGGATATTGTTGCCGTAGTCGAAAGTCGGGATGCCTTGTTTCTGGAATTCCAGCATGGCTTTGACGTGCACGGCCATCGACTGCTTGGCGGCCTTGATCACGGCAGCCGGCTCGGTTTTGGCGCGGGCGCGGTATTCGTCCCAGGTCCAGCCGGCAGGCAGGTAACCATTGAGTGGGTCGTGGGCGCTGGTCTGGTCGGTGACCATGTCCGGGCGCACGCCGCGCTTGATCAGTTCCGGCAGGATTTCGGCCGCGTTGCCCAGCAAGGCAATGGAGATGGCCTTGCCTTCCTTAGTGTATTTGGCGATGCGGGCCAGGGCATCGTCGAGGTCGGTGGCTTGCTCGTCGACATAACGGCTGGCCAGGCGGAAATCGATGCTGACCTGCTGGCACTCGATGTTCAGCGAGCAGGCGCCAGCCAGCGTCGCGGCCAACGGCTGAGCGCCGCCCATGCCGCCGAGGCCGGCGGTAAGTACCCAACGGCCGGTCAGGTCGCTGTTGTAATGCTGGCGGCCGGCTTCTACGAAGGTTTCGTAGGTGCCCTGCACGATGCCCTGGCTACCGATGTAGATCCAGCTGCCGGCGGTCATCTGGCCGTACATGGCCAGGCCCTTGGCATCCAGTTCGTTGAAGTGTTCCCAACTGGCCCAGTGCGGCACCAGGTTGGAGTTGGCGATCAGCACGCGCGGGGCGTTGCTGTGGGTCTTGAACACGCCGACCGGCTTGCCGGATTGCACCAGCAGGGTCTCGTCGTCATTCAGGTTGGTGAGGCTCTCGACGATCTGGTCGTAGCACTCCCAGTTGCGCGCCGCACGGCCGATACCGCCGTACACCACCAATTCTTTCGGGTTCTCGGCCACTTGCGGGTCGAGGTTGTTCATCAGCATGCGCAGCGGTGCTTCAGTCAGCCAGCTTTTGGCGGTGAGCTTGTTACCGCGGGCGGCACGGATTTCGACGTCACGGTATTTTGTAGGCTTAGCTTTCGAAAAATCGGTCACAGCTGGACTCCTCGGCATGGTGCGCGAACATTGATGGTGCGAAGGAGAGTCTTACGCACACATCTTTACTTGTATGTACAAGCATATGCAATCAAGCGGCCAACTTGGTGAGAGAGCGGGTGAGATTTTTTTGGGAGGTGCGTGAAAGCCTCAGAAATTAAGGCTTTGAGGCTTGGTGAATTTTCTTACAGAGGGAGTTTGCGGACGAGGACATTGTTCAGGACGGCCTGGCATCGCGCCAAGCTGGGGCGTTCGGTAACAAATTGGTGCGCGGCTGGAAACAGCTCTTATGAGCAATGAAAAGCAAATGTGGGAGCTGGCTTGCCTGCTCCCACAGTTTTTTAACCGCGTGCGGTCAGTTCGATTACGCAGCAGCGGCCGGTGACAGAAATATCCAGCAGGTCATTGTTACCGTCGATTTGCAGGCAATCGTGATGGCCGAGCTTTTCACCCAGCACCTTCACTTCATCCGCCACACTGAACACCAACACCGTGTGCGCCGTGCTGAAAAACCGCTGCACACCATCCATCCACTGCAACCGTGCGTGGTAACGCTCGGGCGAATAAATCAGGTTGAAATCGCGGATCGGCCCGGTGATCAAGCGGCAGGACACTTCACTTTCACCCTTGAACGCAAACGGCTGCAGCGGTAACAGCCCGCGCTGTTCCTCGCCATCCACGGTCAGAACCATGCCCGCACCTTTGATCACGGTGATCACACGCTGGTAGCCGGCAAAGGTAGAAAACCCACCCGATTCGGCTATATCGGCAATCGACAAGCGCCAGCCAAAGCCATCCAGGCCAATGCCTGCGTCACGGGTGATTTCTTCGGTGCTGCCGCCGCCGTTTTTCCATGGCATGCGGATGTAGTCGGCGGCGCGCCAGACTTTCACTTCACTCATTTACTGAAACGTCCTTCCAGGCTATGACGGGAACCGGGGTGGATCAAACGCGCGGCGGTCACCGGCTGGCGGCCGGACCAGGTGCGGCGGCGAATCAACAGGCAAGGCTCGCTTGGCTCGATCTGCAACAGCTTGCACTCGGCAGCGTCGGCGAGGATGGCTTCAACCACATGCTCGCCCTCGGTCAGTGGTGCGACCTGGTTGAGGTAGGCGTACGGCGTTTGCTGGGTGAAATCCTGTTGCAAGTATTCCGGCGCGACCAGAGCGTTGACGAAGCGGTCTTCGATTTGTACGGGAATGTCGTTTTCAAAGTGCACGATCAACGAGTGAAACACGCGGCCGCCTTCGCGCATTTCCAGGGCCACAGCACGTTCGGAGCCGGCGGCCTCTTCGCCCAGGTGAATAACCTGGCAGGTATGCCGATGACCGCGGGAGGCGATCTCATCGGCAATGTTGTGCACTTCAAACAGCGCCGATTGGCTCTTGGGCTCGGCGACGAAAGTGCCAACGCCCTGCATGCGCACCAGCAACCCTTCGGCGGTGAGCTCACGCAGGGCGCGGTTGATGGTCATGCGGCTGAAGCCTAACTGGCTGACCAGTTCGCTCTCGGACGGCACGCGGTAATGGGGCGGCCAGTTGCCGTTGAGAATCTGCTGGCTGATCATCTGTTTGACGCGGGCATACAAGGGCGCCGGACTTTCGTCCATGTGGGCAGCCAGCGAAGACTTGGCGGGCGGAGTCGGCACAGGGAATCCTTGCAGGGGGAAAAGATGCATAGATTGCCGGAGTTTACCGAGCAGGCAAACGTCTGTATATGTATATACAAATAAACACACGACCGGGGTGCCTTGATCATGTCCGCTTTCTTTGCCGAACGCGCGCTGCTGCCTAATGGATGGGCCAACGATGTACGCTTTGAAGTCAGCGCCGATGGCGTGCTGACCCAGGTTGAGCCCAATGCCAGCGCAGACAACGCCGAACGGCTCAGAGGCCCGGTTTTGGCGGGCATGCCCAACCTGCACTCCCATGCGTTCCAGCGCGCCATGGCCGGGTTGGCCGAAATGGCCGGCAACCCGAATGACAGCTTCTGGACCTGGCGCGACTTGATGTACCGCATGGTCGGCAAGATCACCCCGGAACAACTGCAGGTCATCGCCCGCCAGCTTTATATCGAGATGCTCAAGGCCGGTTACACCTCGGTGGCCGAGTTTCATTATGTGCACCACGACGTCAGCGGCCAGGCGTATGCCGATCGCACGGAGCTGTCGCGGCAGATCAGCCAGGCGGCCGCCAACAGTGGGATTGGCCTGACATTGCTGCCAGTGCTCTACACCCATTCCGGCTTTGGTGGCCAGGCGCCGAATGAAGGCCAGCGGCGCTTTATCAACAGCACCGAAGATTACCTGGACCTGCAAGCACGCCTGAAGCCCATTCTGGCGGCGCAGCCAGCGCAGCAACTGGGCCTGTGTTTCCACTCATTGCGTGCCGTCACACCCGAACAGATCAATGAGGTGCTGGCCGCCAGCGACAAGGCATGCCCGGTACACATCCACATCGCCGAGCAGCAAAAAGAAGTCGATGATTGCCTGGCCTGGAGCGGCAAACGCCCGCTGCAATGGCTGTATGACAATGTTGAAGTGGATGAACGTTGGTGCCTGGTACACGCCACCCATGCTGACGCCGATGAAGTCACGCGTATGGCCAAGAGCCGGGCAATCGCCGGCTTGTGCCTGACCACCGAAGCCAACCTGGGCGACGGGATTTTCCCGGCGGTGGATTTCCTCGCTCAAGGCGGGCGTATGGGTATCGGTTCCGACAGCAATGTGTCACTGAGCGTGGTGGAGGAGTTGCGTTGGCTCGAATATGGCCAGCGCCTGCGGGACCAGCGACGCAACCGCCTGTATCGCAGTGATCAACCGATGGTTGGCCGCACATTGTTCGATGCTGCGCTGGACGGCGGCGCCCAAGCGTTGGGGCAGCCGATTGGTCGATTGGAAGTCGGCAAGCGGGCAGATTGGATTGTGCTGGATGGCAATGACCCGTACCTGGCGACGGCGACCGAGGATGGCATTCTCAACCGTTGGTTGTTCGCCGGTGGTGATCGCCAAGTGCGCGATGTGCTGGTCAACGGCAAATGGGTGGTGCGCGATGGGCATCATGCTGGCGAAGAAGAAAGCAGCCGGGCGTTCACCCACGTTCTGAGAGACTTGCTGGGCTAACAGCCGACACAAAACAAATGTGGGAGCTGGCTTGCCTGCGATAGCATCACCTGGGTGTAACGGATACACCCAGGTGTCTGCATCGCAGGCAAGCCAGCTCCCACACAAGCCAGCTCCCAATTCAAGCCAGCTCCCACATTAGATTGAGGGTGACCTCAGGTTACTGCGAGGTCTTCGCCATCTGCTTGTCCGACGTGCGGAAGATCAGTCGCGTCGTGTCATACCCTTGCTGGCGCGCCCTGCTCAGCAGGTCTTCGCGGGTGTCGGCGCTCACCGTCGGTGTGCGCGACAAGATCCACATATAACGCCGGCTCGGGCTACCGACGATGGCGGTCTTGTAATCATCACTCACGTACAGCACCCAATAATCGCCCTTGGCGACGCCTGGCAGCAGCGCGGTGAACCAGTTATTGAATTCCACCCAGAGCTTGTCGGTCTTGCCCGGCACTTGCGGCGTGGCCGTGCCCTTGGCTTCTTCCCACTTCCACTCTGTGGTCAGGCAGCGGTTAAACACCGACATATCGCCATCCGGCAGCAGGGTGTAGCGAGCCTCGGACTGCGCGCAGTTACGCTGGAAGTACATCGGCAATCGGGCCAACTCATACCAGGTGCCCTGGTAACGCTTGAGGTTGACGTTGCTCGCGGTCTTGGGTTGCAGATCATCGCCAGAATGGCTGGCGCAGCCCGCCAAAAACAGACTGGCGCAAAGAAACAAAACAAAACGCATCATTCTTCTTCTCCCGCAGGCTCGCGCCCCGGTTTACTTCAGGCCTTGCCCGGAAAACATCAGAACTTTGTCACCGGCGTACTGCACGCTGATAAAGCTGTTTTTATCGCCCCACGTGCAACTGGACATGCCCAGCGCACCGGAACAATCGGTCGGCTTACCCAGCAACGACTCCACCTCGGCCTTGGCCATGCCAGCCGACAGCTTCGCGTAGTTTTCTTGATTGACCTTGCTGCACGCGGCTAACAGCACGCAAAAAGCCAGCAGGGAGAGACGGCGTAAAGACATGGAAAAGCTCCTGGAGAGACAAAGCAGCTGGGGTATCTGCCAGAAGCTTAGAAGGGAAAAGAGGTGTCTGGTTCCCGATGGGCAAAAACAAAAAAACCCCGAAAACGCTGAAACGTTTCGGGGCTTCTTCTCATTCAAAACTTCAAGTCTTGAATGCTTCTGTGGCGAGGGAGCTTGCTCCCGTTCGGGTGCGCAGCGCCCGCAAGCTTTTTGGGGCCGCTTCGCAGCCCAACGGGAGCAAGCTCCCTCGCCACAGAGGTTTACTTCTTGTGATAAGCCGTCACACGCTCAACTTCTTCCTTCGAGCCCAGGAACACTGCCACACGCTGGTGCAGGCCTTCCGGCTGGATGTCGAGGATGCGCTGGTGGCCGTCAGTGGACGCGCCGCCTGCTTGCTCAACCAGGAACGACATCGGGTTGGCTTCGTACATCAAGCGCAGCTTGCCCGGTTTGGAAGGTTCTCGGCTGTCACGTGGGTACATGAACAGGCCACCACGGGTCAGGATGCGGTGCACGTCGGCAACCATCGCAGCGACCCAGCGCATGTTGAAGTTCTTCTTCAACGGGCCTTCTTCGCCGGCCATCAACTCGCCCACGTAGCGGGTCACAGGCTCTTCCCAGTGACGCTGGTTGGACATGTTGATCGCAAATTCCTGGGTGGAAGCAGGAATGGTGATGTCTTCGTGGGTCAGTACGAAGCTGCCCATTTCGCGGTCCAGGGTAAAGCCTTTGACGCCGTCACCCAGGGTCAGCACCAGCATGGTCTGCGGGCCGTAGATGGCGTAACCGGCAGCAACCTGTTCGGTGCCTGGCTGCAGGAAGGCCTTTTCGTTCAGGGCTTCGTTCTGGCTCAGGTATTCGTTAGGGCAACGCAGTACCGAGAAGATAGTGCCGACCGGTGCGTTGATGTCGATGTTGGACGAGCCGTCGAGTGGGTCGAACACCAGCAGGTACGCGCCTTTCGGGTATTTGCCCGGGATCTGGTAGGCATTGTCCATTTCTTCGGACGCCATGCCGGCCAGGTGGCCACCCCATTCGTTGGCTTCGAGCAGGATTTCGTTGGAAATCACGTCGAGCTTCTTCTGCACTTCGCCTTGGACGTTTTCAGTGCCCATGCTGCCCAGAACACCACCCAGTGCGCCTTTGGACACGGCGTGGCTGATTTCCTTGCAAGCACGCGCCACCACTTCGATAAGGAAGCGCAGATCGGCAGGCGTGTTGTTGCTGCGGGTCTGCTCGATCAAATAGCGACTCAGGGTAACGCGGGACATGGAAGGCTCCGGAAAATGGGGGGCTTAAAAACCCGCGCAGTTTAACGCGAGTCGAGGGTTATTTCCTCTAATCAGAGGATTTAACCCCAATAGAGTTCACGGCTTGGCCGCCGGTGCACGCAACAAACTGTAGGCCATCGCCCCTAGCGCCGCTACACCCAGCAGGAGCACGGCCCACAGGCCGAGTTTCTTCCAGTCGGTGCCCGCTTCGGGTGAAACGGCAATCGCAGGCGATTTGACCGTCACGTCGCCTGTGACCGTGGCCTGCCCCAAGGTCTTGATACGCTCGGCGCTGTAGTCGGGAATCAGCGTCGACAGCGGCAAGTTAGCGGCCTTTACCGACGGGTTGCCCAACGCCAGGGTAAACGGCGGCTCGCCCCGCGCCAGGAACACCAACTGCGTGGCGCGCACAGCAAAACGCAATGCCGGCGCTTCCACGCCCAGGCCGCCGCCGCGCTCGTCCACCTGCAACTTGAGTTCGCCCACGGCCACGCCTGGCAATTGCAATTCATCCTGCACCACGTCCTGGCCGTTCTGGGCCAGGCGATACAACAAGCCATTGCTCAAAGGCTGCCAAGCTTGATTGGCTTCCCGCCGCCCCGCCAACGTCACGGGCGCCAGCGTGTTGGGCTGCTTGAGCTCGACGCGCAAGCGCTCCACATGCAGCCCCGTCGGCAACTGCCAGCTGTATTCACCCGCCTTGAGCCGCGTACCCGCCAACGGCTGCGACCACACCAAGGGCATTGGCAGGCTGCTGCTGGTGGCGCTCACAAGCTTGGCCGAGGTCAGCGTCGGCGCGGCCTGGCCTTGCCACAGCAGGCGCAGGTAACGCGCCGATTGCCCCGGCAGGCTCACGTCATGTTGCTCAACCCGCTCATCGGCAAACGATAGGCGCGCCACCTGGCCATCGCCCCAGGGTTCCCAGTGCTGCAGGTCATCGCTGGCTTCAATGCTGAAACGCTGGAAGCCATCCTGTTCGCGACTCCAGTCCAGGCTCAGTTGCTGCAGCGGCGCCTTGATCGCGCTGGCGTCCAGTACCCAGCCACGCAGCACCTGTTTGCCGGCCTTGGACGGGCGCACTTCCAGCAGCGTGCCTTCGGCGGTGGATTTCATCACCACGTCCGGCACACTTTGGCGGGTGTCGGCGGCGTACAACGGGAACCACTTCACGTCGGCCACCGTGCGGCTTTCGGTGCGTTGCGCTGATTGGCGCGACAACGCGTAAGCCTGGGGCTCGCCGGCGGCGTTGAACACGCGCACATCACCAAGATCTGCCTGGCGCGCGCTCAATTGCACCGACAGCGGCAACTCCAGGCGATACCAAGGCCCGTTGCCACTTACCGCCAACGGCACCTGTGTGGTGAAGTCGGCGGGCGTTTCTTGCGCCCACGCCGACAACGTCGAACACATGCCCAACGCGATCACGCTCAACTTACCGATCAAGAGGATGCTCCTTCAGTTTCCAACACCGGCTCGGCGCGTTTGGGCGGCAGCGGTGCGAAGTAACCCACCACCAGCAACAGCCCGCCCACACCAATAAACGATACGATCCGCGCCAGCCCGCCACGGTTGCTCAGCTCGACAAAGAACAGCTTGGCGACCACCACCGCAATCAACGCCGCGCCGATCAGCCACACTTCGCGACGAAGGCGCAGGTGGCCGCCGATCATCAGGCCCAGGGCGATCAGGGTCCAGACCAGCGACAGGCCAGCCTGCACCCACATGGACGCCAGCAAGGCATCCAGTTGGAACGGCACGCCCGCCCAATGGTGGGCGGTGCGCATCACCAAGGCCGTGAAGAAGGCAAACAGCGAAGCACCTGCGACACCTTGGGCGATCAGTTCAGCACGCGGCCCGCGCTGCGGCGCCACGCTGCGCGACCACAGGTAAATACCCAGCAATGCGAACAGCAGGCCCACGTCCAACGGGTTGAGCAATGGCACGTACGGCAGTGGTTTCGCCGTGCCGTCGCTGAAGATGTTCGCCAACCAGAACCAGCCGAGCATCAATACCGCCAGCGGCAACGCGGCCAGCACACGGTATTCACGCGGGTTTGCCGACACCGGCCACGGCCAACTGCGCGGTGCCGCCGCCAGCACCAGGTACAGGCTTGGCAGAATCGCCCAACCCAGCCAACGCCAGGCGTTGTACTCACTCGACAGCAGCAACAGGCCGTAACGCAGCTCCAGCGCCAACACACCGATCAACATCCAGCAGCCGAACACATGAGCGATGCTCAATACCTTGCCCGGCACCACCGCCGCCAAACGGCGCAGCGCGATAAAATGCACCACAAACACCGCCAACCACGCCAGCCAGCCGTAATGCGCTGCCGGGTGATAGTAATCATGGGCAGACACCAGCAACACCACGCCCGCCGCCGGCATCAGCAAGGCGCACAGCATGCCCAGAGATGCCCAGCGTAAACGTGCGGCCAACAGCGCCCAGATCGCCACGCTCACCGCAGCGATGCCAAGCAAAAATGCGCCTTGCAGCGCTTGCGGGATAAACCGCAGCACTTCGCCGATCAACGCCAATGCCCACCAGGCCGCGCCCCACACCAGCAGCAGGTCGGACAGGCGTTGCAATTTCAACACGGCAAACACCGGCGCCTGCGGCTCACGTTGCAAGCGCCAGGCGCCCACCATTGCCGCCAGGCCCAGCACCATCGGCGTCCAGAAAGCGCTGTGCGCCAAGGGCCGCAAGCCCTCGCTGTTCAACGGCCCGAGCAACTGCGGCACCGCCAACAAGAACGAAGCACCACCGATCAGTTGCAGCAGCAAACCAAACACGAAACTCACGCGTTGTTGCAGGTACAGGCTCAACCAGATGATCAGCAAGCCACTGGCCGCCCACACGCCGCTGGCGCTTTCCCATGGCAGCACAAACAGCACCGCAAGGTTGATCAGCACCAGACCCGCGAGCAGCACCACCGACAAGCCGCGCAGTAGCCGCACATCGCTGCGCACCATGTCATCGCGCGCCGCCATCAGCATGCCGCCGACCAACGCCAGGCCGATCAGCGAGGCGGTCAACAAGCCGGTCCAACCGG
This sequence comes from Pseudomonas sp. WS 5532, assembly GCF_012985445.1. NCBI lineage: Bacteria > Pseudomonadati > Pseudomonadota > Gammaproteobacteria > Pseudomonadales > Pseudomonadaceae > Pseudomonas > Pseudomonas sp. WS 5532. The sequence goes on along the minus strand of NZ_JAAQWK010000010.1, from coordinate 29,082 downwards.
CACTGAATACCGCGGCCCCATCACCGCCCTGCAAGCGCAGGAGGAACAACACCCCACCGAGCAATTGCACAGCAAAGGCAGTGAACAGGAAGGTGCGCGAGCCAATGCGCAGGCCGACAAACAGCGTCAGCAGCCCGGCGATTGCCCAACTGATGGCGGTGCCTTGGGTCAGCAACAACAAGGGTGCAAGCAGGTACAAAAAGGTCAATCCCAGGCTCGCCAGCACGGGCAGGCCGGTGCGCTCCCATTGCGCCGCTTGTTCGGTCGATGCCTTGCGCAACTGATCGAAGCTGAACAACAGGGCCGCGCCCAGCAACAGCGCGCCCAGTGGTGCACCGTTGAGCAAGGTCAACTCGCCAACGCGCAGTTCGCTGAGGAACGCCAGCGCTGACCCCAACTGTAACAACAGGCCAAACGCACGAGCCAACGGCCGCTGCTGACGCAAGCCAAGCCAGAAGATCCCGGCGCCCTCCACTGCCCAGGCCGCCGCCGTCCAGCGCGCGTCGAGGCCCAGCGGAATCGCCAGGCTGGCAAAGATCACGCCCAGCGCCAGGCAAGTTTCGGCCAGCAGCAAGGCGCGCCCGCCACTCAGCAGCCGCGCCAAGCCCATGTAGATAAGGCCTAAACCGAGTGCACTGAAGGCGGCGGCAAACTCCAGGTGCTGCACCACGGCGAACTGCAAGCCAAAGCCTACCAACGGCGGGCCGAACAGCATGCTGCCATCAACATAATCACCCTTGGCCGCCGACCAGCGCAGCAGTGCCTCACGGCCTTCAGGCGCATCGCCCACCTCCTGCAGCTTGCGGCGGGCGAACAACAGGCCGATGGCCAGGTACATCAGGAAAAACAGGATCAGGAACGGCTCGGTGCTCCACAGCAGTTCCGGTGTGTAGGAGCGCATGCCCCAGGCGAAGCCTATGCCGAAGGTGCCGACAAACCCGATCAGGTTGAGCAGACGCCAGGCCTTGAACCACGCGATGGCCAGAATGCCGGCGTTGAGCAATGCAAAGTAACTGAACAGCGCCACATGATTACCGGCGCCGGTTGAGGTCAGAATCGGCGCGGCAAACCCACCCAGCGCCGCTGCGCAGGCCAGGCCGAGGGCATCCTGGGTGATCGCCAGGATGGCCGAGAACACCGTGACCGCCACCAGCAGGCCGAGTGCCGCGCCTGGGTCGATCAACGGGTGCAGGCGCATCGCAGCAAACACCGTCAGGTACAACACGGCAATCCCGGTACCCTGCAGCATCAGCCCGTAATTGCTGTTGCGCAGCCGTAACCACCAACCCAGGCCCAGCAGGCCGATGGCGGCAGCGGCAACCCCGGCGTAACGCAGTTCAATCGGCACCACCACGCCTTCGGTGGCATAACGCAGCAAGAAGGCCAGGCCAAGGAACAGCAGCACCACGCCAACGCGCAGCACGGTGTTGCCGCCGAACAGCCAATTACGGGCGCCGCCGATGGCGCGCTCGATCAGGTTGGGGCCACGGGGGATGGCAGGTTCTTTCGGTTTTGGTGCTGGGGTCCAGACGTCCTCCGGCAGTGGCTGTCTCGCCTCGGCCATCACGGCGACGGGCGCCAGTTCGGCGGGCAGCTCCCAAACAAGTTCGGGCTTGGCAACGGCAGGTGCAGGTTCAGGGATGGGGGCTTCGACAATCACGCTGTTTGTAGGCGCGGGCACTTCCAGTTGCCGCAGGCGCTCACCCAGGGCTATCAATGCCTTCTGCGTGGTCTCTAACTGAAGCGCTTGCTGGTCTGCCTGGGCGGACAGCCTCGACAGGCGAATCGCCTGACCAATGCCCAAGCCCAATAGCGCACCGAAGCCGGCATCGGTGAACGACTCATCGAGTGTCCAGCCGAGCACCAGGCCAATCAGCATGAAAATCCATTGCATGGTCGATATCCCTAAGCAGCCCGAGGCGGGCAAACCGAGGCCTAGTATATCGACGCAAAGCTAATGTGGGAGCTGCTTTTGTGGCGAGGGAGCTTGCTCCCGTTCGGGTGCGAAGCGCCCGCAATAGCCGGCGGCTGCTACGCAACCGAACGGGAGCAAGCTCCCTCGCCACAGAGGCCTGCTACCACTTGGAGGCCTGCGGTGTTTAGTCGAGGGCTTTCCAGATCTCGGTGGCGTATTCGCGGATGGTGCGGTCCGAGCTGAACCAGCCCATGCGCGCCGTATTGAGCACAGCCGAACGCCACCAGGCCTTGGAATCGTGCCAATGCGCTTCGACCCGCGCCTGGGCGTCCCAGTAGGCGTCAAAGTCGGCGCACACCAGGAAACGGTCGTAGTCGATCAACCCGTCGATCAAGCCCACATAGCGGCCCGGATCGTCCGGCGAGAACACCCCGCCACGGATCGCTTGCAACACATCGTTGAGACGATGGGAGGCTGCCACATCCGGCCCGGCGTGGAATTCACCGGCGTGCTTGCGGGCTTCCACTTGTTCGGCGCTGAGGCCGAAGATAAACATATGCTCGGCGCCCACGCGCTCGTGCATCTCCACGTTGGCGCCGTCCATGGTGCCGATGGTCAGCGCGCCATTGAGGCCGAACTTCATGTTGCTGGTGCCAGAGGCTTCAAAACCGGCCGTGGAAATCTGCTCGGACAAGTCCGCCGCCGGGATGATGCTTTCCGCCAGGCTCACGTTGTAGTTGGGCAGGAACACCACCTTGAGCAAGCCGCGCACGGTCGGGTCGTTGTTCACGGTGCGGGCGATGTCGTTGGTCAGCTTGATGATCAACTTGGCCTGGTGATAGCTGGCCGCCGCCTTGCCCGCGAAGATTTTCACGCGCGGCACCCAATCGGTGCCTGGCTCGGCGCGGATTGCCTGGTACAAGGCCACGGTGTGCAGCAGGTTGAGCAGTTGGCGTTTGTATTCGTGGATCCGCTTGACCTGCACGTCGAACATCGCCGCCGGGTTCACCGAAATGCCCAGGCGCTCGTGGATGATCTCGGCCAGTGCCCTCTTGCTGTGCAGGCGCTGTTCGGCGAAGGCTTTGCGGAACACCTGCTTCTCGGCGAAGGTCTCCAGCTCCGTCAGGCGGGTTTCCATGGTGTCGAGGATGTCCGGCCCCAGAGCCTCCACCAGCATCTCGGTGAGCTTGGGGTTGGCCTGGTACAGCCAGCGGCGGAAGGTGATGCCGTTGGTTTTGTTGTTGATGCGCTCCGGGTACAGCTTGTGCAGTTCGGAGAACACCGTGCTGCGCATCAGCTGGGTGTGCAAACCGGACACACCGTTAACGCTATGGGAGCCAAGGAACGCCAGGTTACCCATGCGCACGCGGCGGCCGTTGTCTTCTTCGATCAGCGACACGGCACGCAATACGTCGAAATCGTGGATGCCCTTGGCGCGCAGCGAGTCGATGTGCTGGGCGTTGATCAGATAGATGATCTGCATATGCCGAGGCAGCATGCGTTCCATCAAACCGACAGGCCAGGTTTCCAACGCCTCGGGCAACAAGGTGTGGTTGGTGTAGGAAAGGGTTTCGACGGTGACATCCCACGCGGCTTCCCACGGAATGTCATGCAGGTCCACCAGTTGGCGCATCAATTCAGCCACGGCGATGGACGGGTGGGTGTCGTTGAGCTGGATCGCGGCGTGTTCACCCAGGCTGAGTACCGAGCCGTGCATGTTCTTGTGGCGGCGTAGCAGGTCTTGCAGCGAGGCCGAAACAAAGAAGTATTCCTGGCGCAGACGCAATTCCTGCCCCGCTTCGGTGCTGTCGGCCGGGTAAAGCACTCGGGAGATGCTTTCGGCGCGAGCCACTTCGGCGACGGCACCCAAGTGGTCACCGGCGTTGAAGCGTTCCAGGTGCAGGTCTTCTACCGCTCGGGCACGCCACAGGCGCAAGGTGTTGACGCTGGCACCGCGCCAGCCGACCACCGGCGTGTCGTACGCCACCGCGCGCACGGTTTCGTTGGGCGTCCATACCTGGATCATCTTGCCGGAGGCATCCGCCAGGGTTTCGACGCTGCCGCCAAAGCCGATCGGGTAAATCACCTCGGCCCGCTCGAACTCCCACGGGTTGCCGAAATCCAGCCAACGTTCGGTCTGTTCCTGCTGCCAGCCGTCGACAATCGCCTGGCGAAACAGGCCGTGTTCATAGCGGATGCCATAGCCGTGGCCGGCAATGCCCAGGGTCGACATGCTTTCCATAAAGCACGCGGCCAGGCGGCCCAGGCCACCGTTGCCGAGCGCCGCGTCGGGCTCCAGCAGGCGGATGCGCTCCAGGTCCACGCCCAGTTCGGACAGGGCTTCGCGGGCAATCTCCAACACGCCGAGGTTGCTCAGGCTGTCGTAGAGCAAACGGCCGATCAGGAATTCCAGCGAGAGGTAATACACCCGCTTCTGGCCTTTGCGGTAGATGCGCCGCGTGTGGTTCATCCAGTGGTCGACCATCTGGTCGCGGGCGGCCAGGGCGATGGCTTCGAACCAGTCGTGGTCGAAGGCGTGATCCGGGTCCTTGCCCACCGCGTAGGTAAGTTTGGTCAAGACAGCATCGCGGAATGCGGCTACCTCTGCTTCTCGTGCAAGCGGTTCCTGAGACATCGGTGCGACCTCGGGCGAGATTGAAGGAGTTGCTAGAGCCTAGTCGGTCTGACAGACGGTAGACGTGCTGGTTCGGCAGTTTTTTAACTCATTCACCATTGCTGGAAATTGATGCAGGGGCCGTGCCTGCTTTTCTCCCCTGCACCGTTGGAGATGAAATCTGCAAAATATTGTTCAAAAAACCACCAATCCCGGTATGATCGCGCGCCCGGATACAGCCCCACCTTGGAACCTTGATGAAGCCTCAACTGATCGCCGCCGCTGAACTCGACCGTCTCGAGACCTGGCAGAAATATTCCGCCCACATGTGCGGTGGCTGCGTGTCCAGCTGCTGCACGCTGCCGGTCGAGGTGAAGATCAAGGACCTGATCCGCATTGGCATCGTCGATGAGTTCGAGCGCGGCGACCCGCCGAAGAACATCGCCAAGCGTTTGCAGAAGGAAGGCATCGTCGAGCGCTACAATTCCAAATCCGAAATTTTCACCCTGCAGCGCATGAGCAATAACGACTGCCTGTACCTGGATCGTAAGACGCGCTTCTGCACTATTTATGACAAGCGCCCGGATACCTGCCGCAACCATCCGAAAATCGGGCCGCGGCCGGGGTATTGTGCGTACAAGCCGAAGGAAGTGGTGCGCGAGACCAATTTCCGGACTCTCGACAAGTTCTGATGATCATGATGATCGTTCCCACGCTCCGCGTGGTAACGCAGCCCTGGACGCTCTGCGTCCGCCCTTAAAAGCGGGACGCGGAGCGTCCCAAGCGGCATTCCCACGCAGAGCGTGGGAACGATCAGGCATAAAAAAACGCCCCCGGCCTTTCGACCGGGGGCGTTTTTCATTCAGCCTGAGTTAACTCAGTTCTTGGCTTTCTTGGCAGCGCGGGTACGCTCGCCTTCGTCCAGGATCTTCTTACGCAGGCGGATCGACTTAGGCGTAACTTCGCACAGCTCGTCGTCCTGGATGAATTCCAGGGCCTGTTCCAGGGTGAAGCGAACAGGTGGGACCAGAGCGATGGTTTCGTCTTTGCCCGAAGCACGCATGTTGTCGAGCTTCTTGCCTTTGGTTGGGTTGACGCCCATGTCGTTGTCACGGCTGTTCAGACCAACGATCTGACCGTTGTAGATCTCTTGACCGTGTTCAACGAACAGCTTGCCACGCGCCTGCAGAGTTTCCAGGGAGTAGGTCAGCGCCTTGCCGGTTTCTACCGATACCAGAACACCGTTCTGACGGCCGGACATGTCGCCGGACTTCATGGTGTCGTAGCGATCGAAGATCGAGGTCAGGATGCCAGCACCGTTGGTCAGGGTCAGGAACTGGTTACGGAAACCGATCAGACCACGCGCAGGGATGTTGTATTCCAGACGTACACGGCCTTTGCCATCCGGCACCATGTTGGTCAGGTCGCCCTTACGCAGGCCCATCTCTTCCATGACCTTGCCCTGGGATTCTTCAGGGGTGTCGATGGTCACGTTTTCGAACGGTTCCTGCTTCACGCCGTCAACCTGACGGATGATCACTTCTGGACGACCAACGCCCATTTCGAAGCCTTCGCGACGCATGGTTTCGATCAGTACCGAGAGGTGCAGCTCACCACGGCCGGAAACCTTGAACTTGTCAGCCGAGTCGCCTTCTTCAACGCGCAGTGCAACGTTGTACAGCAGCTCTTTGTCCAGACGTTCCTTGATGTTACGGGAAGTCACGAACTTGCCTTCTTTACCGCAGAAAGGCGAGTCGTTTACCTGGAAGGTCATGGAAACGGTTGGCTCGTCAACGGTCAGAGGCTTCATCGCCTCAACGTTGTCTGGCTGGCACAGGGTGTCGGAGATGAACAGCGAGTCCATACCGCTCACGCACACGATGTCGCCGGCGAAAGCTTCTTCAACGTCGATGCGGTGCAGGCCGTGGTGACCCATCAGCTTCAGGATACGACCGTTACGCTTTTTGCCGTCGGCGCCGATGGCGACAACCGGAGTGTTCGGCTTGACGCTACCACGCGCGATACGGCCAACACCGATAACACCCAGGAAGCTGTTGTAGTCCAGTGCCGAGATTTGCATCTGGAACGGGCCTTCACGGTCAACTTTTGGTGCCGGTACGTTGTCGACGATCGACTGGTACAGCGGGGTCATGTCTTCAGCCATGTCGGTGTGTTCCAGACCGGCAATACCGTTCAGGGCCGAGGCGTAGACCACTTTGAAGTCCAGCTGTTCTTCGGTAGCACCCAGGTTGTCGAACAGGTCGAAGATCTGGTCCAGAACCCAGTCCGGACGCGCGCCTGGACGGTCAACCTTGTTGATGCACACGATCGGACGCAGGCCGGCTTCGAAAGCCTTCTTGGTCACGAAACGAGTTTGCGGCATAGGGCCGTCTTGAGCGTCAACCAGCAGCAGAACGGAGTCAACCATCGACATTACGCGTTCTACTTCGCCGCCGAAGTCGGCGTGGCCCGGGGTGTCCACGATGTTGATGTGGTAGCCGTTCCAGTTGATAGCGGTGTTTTTAGCCAGGATGGTAATACCGCGCTCTTTTTCCTGGTCGTTGGAGTCCATCACGCGCTCGTCGTTGAGCTCGTTGCGCTCCAGGGTGCCGGATTGACGCAGGAGTTTGTCTACCAGGGTGGTTTTACCATGGTCAACGTGAGCAATGATGGCGATGTTACGTAGATTTTCGATCACTTGTGTATCTCGATCAGAGGATTCGGTGTGCTGACAGGTCGTGGCAGCGATTAACAGTAGAGTCAGGCCTTGCCGTTACAGCTTGACGGCAGAGTCGGGGGGCCGGTGACGCAGGCCACAGGCAAACAGCCCCGGGCTCTTAGCTCGGTCGATAAACGCGCACATTGGCATACCCCTCACTGAGCAAATGGTGGGCATGCAGGCGACTCATCACGCCTTTGTCGCAATACAGCAGGTACTGACGGCTGTTATCCAGTTCCTTGAAGCGCGCGTTCAATGCGTAGAACGGCAGCGCTTGCACGTCGATGCCAGCGATTTCCAGCGGCTCATCCTCGGCGGCATCCGGGTGACGGATATCGACGACGATCTGGCCGGCCAGCGCTTCGCTGACTTCTTCGATTTGCACATCCTGGCCCAATTCATCGATGACACGATCGATCGGGACCAGCTTGGCGTTCTCGAGCGCACGCTCCAGAATCGCCATATCAAACTGTTGTTCTTCATACTCCACGCGGTTGCGCTTGGCGTGGGTCTTGGGGTTCACCGAAATGACCCCGCAATATTCAGGCATGTGCTTGGCAAAGTCGGCCGTGCCGATTTCTTCTGCCAGGTCGATGATGTCCTGTTTGTGGCTGGCGATCAGCGGGCGCAAGACCAGCTTCTCGGTGACGCAATCAATCAGCGACAGGTTGGGCAGCGTCTGGCTGGACACCTGGGAGATCGCCTCACCGGTCACCAACGCGTCGATCTGCAACTGATCGGCGATTCGCGACGCAGCGCGCAACATCATACGCTTCAATACTACGCCCATATGACTGTTATCGACTTTGCCGAGAATTTCGCCCAGCACTTCCTCGAACGGCACGCTTACAAATAGCACGCGCTGGGAGCTGCCGTACTTCTTCCAGATAAAGTGCGCGACTTCCATCACGCCCAATTCGTGTGCACGCCCGCCCAGGTTAAAGAAGCAGAAGTGGCTCATCAGGCCGCGACGCATGATCTGGTAGGCCGCCACCGTGGAATCGAAACCGCCGGACATGAGTACCAGGGTCTGTTCCAGTGCGCCCAGCGGGTAGCCGCCGATACTGTTGTGCTGGCTGTGGATCACAAACAACCGTTGGTCGCGAATTTCCATGCGCACTTCAATTTGCGGCGCTTTGAGGGAAATTCCGGCGGCGCCGCACTCGCGACGCAGCTTGCTGCCGACGTATTTCTCCACATCCATGGAGCTGAAGGTGTGCTTGCCGGCGCGCTTGCAGCGCACCGAAAAGATCTTGCCTTCAAGCGACTCGCCGTAGTGCTGCTTGCACTTTTCGGTGATGTCATCGAAGTCGCCCAACGGGTACTCATCGACCTGCAGGAAATGCGCGATGCCCGGCATGCAACTCAGGCGCTCGGTCATGTCCTTCAAGGCTTTGGCGTCGGTTATGCGGGTTTCCAGCTCGAGGTTGTCCCACACACCGTTCACCACCACAGCCGGGTCCAGGTCTCGGAGCACGGCACGGATGTTCTTGGCCAACTGACGGATGAAACGCGTCCGTACCGGTCGGCTTTTGATGGTGATCTCGGGGAAGACTTTTACGATTAATTTCATGGAAACAGCGCGCGCCGGGCCTGCTGAAAAAGGGGGGCGCGGATTATAGCGGAAATCGCTCAAGGTTTAACCAGTTAATATGCATCACAGACGCAACGCACCAAAACGGGTCATTTGCGCAAATTAACGCTACATTGCAGTGCGTTATTTATTCCGCTTCAGCGGATTGCACCGTTATAGGGGCCATTTTGAGGCAAAAAGGCCATGTTGGCGCACTGGCATGCAATTTGCTCTCTTGTGAGGCAGGTTGCCTTGGTCGAGTATTCGCGCCGGCATCACCCACATTCTAAGGGCTAACTCCACTACCCCAGCCCGAAGCCACCCGGAGGACACCATGTCGAAGTCGGTTCAACTCATCAAAGATCATGACGTTAAATGGATTGATCTGCGCTTCACGGACACTAAAGGTACTCAGCACCACGTGACCATGCCGGCTCGCGACGCGCTGGATGATGCGTTCTTCGAAGAAGGCAAAATGTTCGACGGTTCCTCCATTGCCGGCTGGAAAGGCATCGAAGCTTCCGACATGATCCTGATGCCGGACGACAGCACTGCCGTACTCGACCCGTTCACCGAAGACCCAACCCTGATCATCGTCTGCGACGTGATCGAGCCTTCGACCATGCAAGGCTACGACCGCGACCCACGTGCGATCGCCAAGCGCGCTGAGGAATACCTGAAGTCGACCGGTATCGGCGACACCGTATTCGTAGGCCCGGAGCCAGAGTTCTTCATCTTTGATTCGGTCAAGTTCAAGTCCGACATCTCCGGCTCCATGTTCAAGATCTTCTCCGAACAAGGTTCGTGGATGTCTGACCAGGACATCGAAGGCGGCAACAAAGGCCACCGTCCAGGTATCAAAGGTGGTTACTTCCCGGTTCCGCCGTTCGACCACGACCACGAAATCCGTACCTCCATGTGCAACGCCATGGAAGAGATGGGCCTGGTCATCGAAGTTCACCACCACGAAGTGGCGACTGCCGGCCAGAACGAAATCGGCGTGAAGTTCAACACCCTGGTAGCCAAGGCTGACGAAGTTCAGACCCTGAAGTACTGCGTACACAACGTGGCTGATGCCTACGGCCGTACCGCTACCTTCATGCCTAAGCCACTGTACGGCGATAACGGTTCGGGTATGCACGTTCACCTGTCCATCGCCAAAGATGGCAAGAACACCTTCGCTGGCGAAGGTTATGCCGGCCTGTCCGACACTGCCCTGTACTTCATCGGCGGTATCATCAAGCACGGTAAGGCCCTGAACGGCTTCACCAACCCGTCGACCAACTCCTACAAGCGTCTGGTGCCAGGTTTCGAAGCACCGGTAATGCTGGCCTACTCGGCGCGTAACCGTTCCGCTTCGATCCGTATTCCTTACGTGTCCAGCCCTCGCGCTCGCCGTATCGAAGCGCGCTTCCCGGACCCGGCAGCTAACCCATACCTGGCCTTCGCTGCGCTGGTAATGGCTGGCCTGGACGGTATCCAGAACAAGATCCACCCAGGCGACGCCGCCGACAAAAACTTGTACGACCTGCCGCCTGAAGAGGCCAAAGAGATCCCACAAGTGTGCGGCAGCCTGAAAGAAGCCCTGGAAGAGCTGGACAAGGGCCGTGCGTTCCTGACCAAAGGCGGCGTATTCAGCGACGACTTCATCGATGCCTACATCGAGCTGAAAAGCGAAGAAGAAATCAAAGTACGCACCTTCGTACACCCACTGGAATACGAGCTGTACTACAGCTGCTGATCCGGTAGCGCTGCTTAACGCGGCGTAACGAAAAAGACCTCCTTCGGGAGGTCTTTTTTTTGCCTGGCGTTTAGCGAGCCGGGGCGTGGCGGTCGAGCATGTTGCCCACCATCAAGGTGCCGAGGGCACTGAGCTGGTGAATGGCCAGGACGGTATCGCGGTGTTTGCCTTCCAGCGCCTCGGACAAATCAAGCAACAAGGTGCTGACCGAGGAGAAGGCTTCGAAGCTGTTGATCAGCAGGGATTCGTCGTCGCTGCCAGGGTCGATGGTGAAGACGGATGGAGGCGGATTTGGCGTTGGTTTGAACATTTTCTACATTCCTCTAATGAGGCCGCCTTCGCTTCGCTACTAAACGAAAGGGTGGCGGCTGTGCGCAGGTTAGTAGACCGGTGAATGTAGAAGCCCGGCGCATCCGAGGATGCCCTGCGCACAGCCACCATCAAGCACAGATTTGGGAAATCTGATTGATGGAGAATGCACGGCCTACAATTCGAATCCAGGCTACTAAACCTGATCGCTGATGAGCAGCGACCGAGCAACCTTAGAGACGACAAGCCAGCCGTACAAGCCGGCGGATTCTGGCGCACCTGTAGGCAAGCACGCAAGCTAAGGTAGCCTCTGGCTGACACTGCCCAAAATCTGCAAACCCAATCAAAATGTGGGAGCGGGCTTGCTCGCGAAGGCGGCGTATCAGTTAATGCATCGGGTGACTGACACACCGCCTTCGCGAGCAAGCCCGCTCCCACAAGGAGATCTACGTTGAAACATAGATTTGCATTCGCCCTGTTATTCGCCTGCGCCACAGCCAGCGCAGCGCCGCCCACTCTGGAGCCTTTGCTCAACAGCATCGCCGAGCGCCTGGAGATTGCCGATCAGGTAGCCCTGAGCAAATGGGACAGCCACAAGCCCGTAGAGGACAAAAAGCGCGAACAAGAGGTGATCGCCAGCGTCGCCGCCCAAGCGCCCAACTACAAACTCGACCCTTCTGCCGCCGAGCAGTTTTTCTCGGCGCAGATCGAGGCCAATAAGCTGGTGCAGTACACCCACCTGTCCGACTGGCAGTTCCAGGGCAAAGCCCCGGACGACCCGCGCCCGGACTTGGTAAAACAGATCCGACCACGGCTGGACCAACTGCAAAAAACCCTGCTGCAGCAACTGGCCGACTTCACCCCGCAGCGCACCGACCCGCAATGCCCGCAGTGGCTGGCCACCGCCGTGCATGAGCCGCTGAATGATCCGCTGCGCCAACTGGCAATGATCCGCGCCACCGCCGAGCTGTGCATCTTCAAAGGTTAAAGCCTGCAAACCCAATCAAAAACTTTGGGAGCTGGCTTGCCTGCGATAGCGGTGTTGAATGTGCCACCGCTATCGCAGGCAAGCCAGCTCCCACATTGACCCCGCTCCTCCAGACAATCTTTTCGCCAGCCATCACTTCCTGAACAACCTTCACAAAACCGCACTATATTGGTGCGACAGCCTGCACACTTCCCACCCTCCCAGCCCATTTTGGTTCGATTCTTCTCGATCAAGCTGGCAGAACGCCACAGTTTCGCGCCTAAAACCCTTATTTCAGGGGTTTAACGCTTCTTTTCGGAGCCTTGGTTTGGTTTTTGCATTTTCCTTGTATCAGCGTGTGCCTCAAGCCCGCGCCTTGCTCCAAAAGAGGTCCCGATGACCATCAGCGATGCACTGCACCGTTTGTTACTCGACAACCTGACCACCGCGACCATCCTGCTCAATGACGACCTGCGTCTTGAGTACATGAACCCGGCGGCGGAGATGCTCCTGGCCATCAGTGGTCAGCGCAGCCATGGGCAGTTCATCAGCGAATTGTTCACCGAGTCGGCCGAGGCCTTGAGTTCGTTGCGCCAGGCCGTGGAGCAGGCGCACCCGTTTACCAAGCGCGAAGCGATGCTCACCGCCCTCACCGGCCAGACCCTGACCGTCGACTACGCCGTGACCCCGATTTTGAGCAACGGCGCGACCCTGCTGTTGCTCGAAGTGCACCCGCGCGACCGTCTGCTGCGCATCACCAAAGAAGAAGCGCAGCTGTCCAAACAGGAAACCAGCAAAATGCTGGTGCGCGGCCTGGCCCACGAGATCAAGAACCCGCTCGGCGGCATTCGCGGCGCGGCGCAGTTGCTGGCCCGTGAGCTGCCGGAGGAACACCTCAAGGACTACACCAACGTCATCATCGAGGAGGCCGACCGCCTGCGTAACCTGGTGGACCGCATGCTCGGCTCCAACAAGCTGCCGTCCCTGGCGATGACCAACGTGCACGAAGTGCTGGAGCGCGTGTGCCAGCTGGTCGAGGCCGAGAGCCAGGGCTGCATCACCCTGGTGCGCGACTACGACCCAAGCATTCCCGACGTATTGATCGACCGCGAGCAGATGATCCAGGCGGTGCTCAATATCGTGCGCAACGCCATGCAGGCCATCAGCAGCCAGAACGAGCTGCGCCTGGGCCGCATCAGCCTGCGCACCCGCGCTCTGCGCCAGTTCACCATCGGCCATGTGCGCCACCGCCTGGTTACCAAGGTCGAGATCATCGACAACGGCCCCGGCATTCCTGCGGAACTGCAGGAAACCATCTTCTTTCCCATGGTCAGCGGCCGCCCGGACGGTACCGGGCTGGGCCTGGCCATTACCCAGAACATCATCAGCCAGCACCAGGGCCTGATCGAATGTGAAAGCCATCCCGGCCACACCACGTTCTCGATCTTCCTGCCATTGGAACAAGGAGCCCCCACGACATGAGCCGTAGTGAAACTGTCTGGATCGTCGATGACGACCGTTCTATCCGCTGGGTCCTCGAGAAAGCCTTGCAACAGGAAGGCATGACCACCCAGAGCTTCGACAGCGCCGACGGGGTGATGAGCCGCCTGGCGCGTCAGCAGCCGGACGTGATCATCTCCGACATCCGCATGCCCGGCGCCAGTGGCCTGGACTTGCTGGCGCGGATCCGCGAGCAGCACCCGCGTTTGCCGGTGATCATCATGACCGCGCACTCGGACCTGGACAGCGCTGTCGCGTCCTACCAGGGCGGCGCCTTTGAATACCTGCCTAAACCGTTCGATGTGGACGAGGCCGTGGCGCTGGTCAAGCGCGCCAACCAGCACGCCCAGGAACAACAAAGCCAGGAAGCCCCGCCAGCCCTGACCCGCACCCCGGAAATCATCGGTGAAGCACCGGCGATGCAGGAAGTGTTTCGCGCCATCGGGCGTTTGAGCCACTCCAACATCACCGTGTTGATCAACGGCGAGTCGGGCACCGGTAAAGAGTTGGTGGCCCACGCGCTGCACCGTCACAGCCCACGGGCGGCTTCGCCGTTTATCGCGCTGAACATGGCGGCGATTCCGAAGGACTTGATGGAGTCCGAGCTGTTTGGCCATGAAAAAGGCGCGTTCACCGGCGCGGCCAACCTGCGTCGCGGGCGCTTTGAACAGGCTGACGGCGGCACGCTGTTCCTGGATGAAATCGGCGATATGCCGGCCGATACTCAGACACGCTTGCTGCGTGTATTGGCAGATGGCGAGTTCTACCGCGTTGGCGGGCACACGCCGGTCAAGGTCGATGTGCGCATCATTGCGGCGACCCACCAGAACCTCGAAACCCTGGTACACGCGGGCAAGTTCCGTGAGGACTTGTTTCACCGCCTCAACGTAATCCGCATCCACATCCCACGCATGTCGGACCGCCGCGAAGACATCCCGACCCTCGCCCGCCACTTCCTCAGCCGCGCCGCGCAAGAATTGGCGGTGGAGCCGAAGCTGCTCAAAAGCGAGACCGAGGAATACCTCAAGAACCTGCCGTGGCCGGGCAACGTGCGTCAGTTGGAGAACACCTGCCGCTGGATCACGGTGATGGCGTCCGGGCGCGAAGTACACATCAGCGACCTACCGCCGGAGCTGTTGAGCCTGCCGCAGGATTCGGCTCCTGTGACCAACTGGGAGCAGGCGCTGCGCCAGTGGGCCGACCAGGCTTTGGCACGCGGCCAGTCGAACCTGCTGGACAGCGCCGTACCGGCCTTCGAGCGCATCATGATCGAAACCGCCTTGAAGCATACCGCCGGCCGCCGCCGCGATGCCGCCGTGTTGCTCGGCTGGGGCCGTAACACCTTGACGCGCAAGATCAAGGAGTTGGGGATGAAGGTCGATGGCGGGGATGATGATGAGGGAGATGAAGCCTAACTGCTGATCGTTCCCACGCTCGGCGTGGGAACGCCTCCCCGGACGCTCCGCGTCCGAGGCTCACCGCAAGTTCAGATCTGTGCACTGGTGACGCGGAGCGTCACACGATGCATTCCCACGCGGAGCGTGGGAACGATCAGGTGGAGTGCACCGCTTCAATGCACCATGAACTAGCATCGCGCACATCCAGCCAGCCTGAAACACCCGCCGAATCAAGAAAACATCAAACCGCAAAAACACCAAAGCCCCGTATTCCGGGGCTTTGCGCTTTCTGGCGAAATTTTTTGGCACACATTGCAACTTCTGGCACGCGCCCTGCAATAACCCTTACATCACCCAGTTTCGGGGACCTTGGTACAGGCAGGCCGAGAATCCCCTCTTTACACCCGGAGTGCTTGATGCGGATCGCGTCGCGCCCCACACCCGTTTCGGGAACCTCGGTACAGGCAGGCCGGGGATTCCCTCTTTAACACCGAAGCCTTGCAAGGCTTCACCCCGTTTTGGGAGCCCTGGTACAGGCAGGCCGGGAACTCCCTCTTTTATTCCTCGCGCAGATGGATCTGCAGCCGCCAGCGACCCTCGGCCTTCTCCCCTTTCCATTCCCCGCGCAACGGCCGAGCCGCCACCAGGTTCAGCAGCAGGCCGCCATCGGTCTTGCGAACGCGCCAATTCACGTCCTTGTCGTTGACCTTGAGTTGCCCGCTGGCAGCTTTGCCTTGCGCGCCGAACAGCAGCGCCACGGTGCCGTCGATATGTTCGCCGTGCAGCTTGGGTTCGCTGTTGAACCACACCACCACGCCGTCTGCCGCTGTTTCTACCTGCTGCAACTCAACCGGATCCGGCGTGGTCAGGCGACCGATCATCAGCCCGATCATCAAGCCAACAATCGCCAGTGAACCCATCACCCGTGGCAATAGCTTCGGCCTTGGGTCGTCTTCAGGGGTAGAATGCAACGCATCTTTGCCTTCGGAGCCGTGCATGTTTCACGTCATCCTTTTTCAACCAGAAATTCCGCCGAATACCGGCAACGTTATCAGGCTGTGCGCCAACAGTGGCTGCCACCTGCATTTGATCGAGCCGCTGGGCTTTGACATGGACGACAAACGCCTGCGCCGCGCCGGGCTGGACTACCACGAGTACGCCACGCTCAAGCGCCATGCCGACCTCGCAAGCTGCCTGGAAAGCCTGGGCCACCCACGGCTGTTCGCGTTCACCACCAAGGGCTCGCGACCGTTTCATGATGCCAGCTTTGCCGAAGGCGACGCCTTCCTGTTCGGCCCGGAAAGTCGTGGCCTGCCGGCGGAGGTGCTTGATGCTTTGCCCGATGGCCATCGTCTGCGTTTGCCGATGCGCGAGGGTTGCCGCAGCTTGAACTTGTCCAACACTGTAGCCGTCGCGGTTTACGAAGGCTGGCGCCAGCTCGGCTTCAAGTAACGCATAAACGAAATGTGGGAGGAGGTCTGTGTGGGAGCTGGCTTGCCTGCGATAGCATCACCTCGGTCATTCAGATAAACCGAGGTGATGCTATCGCAGGCAAGCCAGCTCCCACACAAGCCAGCTCCCACATTTTTTTACCGCATCGACTTATTGAACAGTCGACGAACCTTCCTGTTGCATGCGCTGCAGCTCTTGCGCGTACAGGGCATCGAAGTTCACCGGCGCCAGCATCAGCGCAGGGAACGAGCCACGGGTGACCAGGCTGTCCAGGGTCTCACGGGCATACGGGAACAGGATGTTCGGGCAGAACGCGCCCAGGGTGTGGCTCATGGACGCTTCGTCCAGGCCCTGGATCAGGAAGATACCAGCCTGTTGCACTTCAGCGATGAAGGCTACTTCTTCGCCGTTCTTAACAGTCACGGACAAGGTCAGCACGACTTCGTGGAAGTCGCCTTCCAAAGCCTTTTGACGGGTGTTCAGGTCCAGCGCAACGCTTGGGGTCCATTCCTGACGGAAGATGGCCGGGCTTTTCGGCGCTTCGAACGACAGGTCACGCACGTAGATCCGCTGCAGCGAAAACTGTGGGCCTTGAGCTTCTGCTGCTTCGGTGTTCTGTTGGTCAGTCATCGCAGATCCTTCTTGATCTTGGGGTCTTTTAGGGTTTAGGAGTCAGACGAGCAGCAGCGCATCGAGTTTACCGGCGCGCTCCAGAGCGAACAGGTCATCGCATCCACCGACATGCTTGTCACCGATCCAGATCTGCGGCACGGACGTGCGTCCCGCTTTCTTGGTCATTTCGGCGCGCACCTGGGGTTTGCCGTCGACCTTGATCTCTTCGAAGGCAATGCCCTTCTTCTCAAGCAGGGCCTTGGCCCGCATGCAGTAGGGGCACCAATCGCTGGAGTAAACGACAACCTGGCTCATATCACTTCACCAGCGGCAGGTTATCGGCCTTCCAGCTGCCAATACCGCCGGACAGTTTGGCGGCGGTGAAACCGGCTTTGAGCATCTCGCGGGCGTGGGTGCCGGCGTGCTGGCCTTGGGCGTCGACCAGAATAATGGTCTTGGCCTTGTGTTTTTCCAGCTCGGGCAAGCGTGCGATCAGCTTGTCCTGTGGAATGTTCAGGGCGCCGACGATATGGCCGGCGGCGAAATCCTTGGCCGGGCGAATATCCACGACAACGGCCTCATCCTTGTTGACCAGCGCGGTCAGCTCCGACGTGCTCAGGCTGCGGCCACCGCGGCTCATTTCATGAGCGATCAGCAGCGCCAGCAGGATGACGAAGGCACCCGCGAGCAGGTAGTGGGCAGTGGCAAATGCAATCAGGTGATCAACCATCAAGGAGGTTCCAGGGCGTTAAAATGGCGGTAAGTATACACAGCCGTCAGGGGCGGCCAACCCCCGTAAAGCGGTGACGTGGTCGGAACTTCGCTTTAAACTGCTACTCCCTTTTAGATTGCCTTCCTTTATTACCGCCGCGAGAGGATCTATGACTACTACGCCTAAACCTTTGGTCCTGATAATTCTCGATGGCTTCGGACACAGTGAAAGCCACCACGACAACGCCGTGTACTCGGCCAACAAGCCGGTACTCGACCGCCTGACCGCCACCGTGCCCAACGGCCTGATCTCCGGTTCCGGCATGGATGTAGGCTTGCCGGACGGCCAGATGGGCAACTCGGAAGTCGGCCACATGAACCTCGGCGCCGGACGAGTGGTATACCAAGACTTCACACGCGTGACCAAATCGATCCGCGACGGCGAGTTCTTCGAGAACCCGACCATCTGCGCGGCGGTGGATAAAGCCGTAGCCGCCGGCAAAGCCGTGCACTTCATGGGCCTGTTGTCCGACGGCGGCGTTCACAGCCACCAGGATCACTTGGTCGCCATGGCCGAACTGGCCTTCAAGCGCGGCGCCGACAAGATTTACCTGCACGCCTTCCTCGACGGCCGCGACACCCCACCTAAAAGCGCGCAGTCGTCCATCGAACTGCTCGACGCCACCTTCGCCGCGCTTGGCAAGGGCCGTATCGCCAGCCTGGTCGGCCGTTACTTCGCCATGGACCGCGACAACCGTTGGGACCGCGTCTCCCAGGCTTATAACCTGATCGTCGACGGCCAGGCCGAATTCAACGCCGCCACCGCCCAAGAAGGCCTGGAAGCCGCCTATGCGCGTGGCGAGAGCGATGAGTTCGTCAAAGCCACCACCATCGGCGAGCCGGTGAAAGTGGAAGACGGCGACGCCGTAGTGTTCATGAACTTCCGCGCCGACCGTGCCCGCGAACTGAGCCATGTATTCGTTGACGCCGGTTTCAAGGATTTCGAGCGCGCCCGCCAGCCGAAAGCCGAGTTCGTCATGCTCACCCAATACGCCGCCAACATCCCGGCCCCGGCAGCTTTTGCCCCGGGCAGCCTGGAAAACGTGCTGGGCGATTACCTGGCGAAAAACGGCAAGACCCAGCTGCGCATCGCCGAAACCGAGAAATACGCCCACGTGACCTTCTTCTTCTCCGGCGGCCGTGAAGAACCGTTCCCAGGCGAAGAACGCATCCTGATCCCGTCGCCCAAAGTCGCCACCTACGACCTGCAGCCGGAAATGAGCGCGCCTGAAGTCACCGACAAAATCGTCGATGCCATCGACAACCAGCGTTACGACGTGATCGTGGTCAACTACGCCAACGGCGACATGGTCGGCCACAGCGGCAACCTGGAAGCGGCCGTTAAAGCCGTGGAATGCCTGGACCTGTGCGTCGGCCGTATCGTCGACGCCCTGGAGAAAGTCGGCGGCGAGGCACTGATCACCGCCGACCACGGCAACTGCGAGCAGATGTCCGACGAATCCACCGGGCAAGCCCATACCGCCCACACCACCGAGCCGGTGCCGTTCATCTATGTCGGCAAGCGCGACCTGAAAATGCGTGAAGGCGGCGTGCTGGCGGACGTGGCGCCGACCATGCTGAAGCTGATGGGGTTGGAGAAGCCGAAAGAGATGACCGGTACTTCGATTCTGGTCTGAAACAGTTCGGGGGTTGCTCAAAGCGAGTAGCCCGTCAATAATGAAGGTGAGCGCGAAACCAGTTGCCTCCAGCGGCGATAACTGGCGTAGGAACCCCGTTGATGACTGGACATCAGCGTAGGGTGAGACCTCCACACCCCTGCTTGAGGGTGTGTATATGAATATCAAGCGCTCTAACTTAGGGCAGTTCGAGAGAACTGCCCTTTTCTTTGCCTGTTATAAAAGTTGGTAGCGTTTGTAAAGCAGCTCCCCATGGCGATGCTTATTCAGCGCCTTGGCATCGGTCTGCATGAAATTCCACAACACATTGCCTGCCTGGATATTCACCACCACCAGCATTTGTCGCTTGGTTTCATAAGCACCGATGAACGCCAGCCGAGCCGAGCCGTCGCTATAGGCGACACGCCAGATTTCCAGAGGCCCTGTCAGCGTATCCAGCGCGAATTTTACGTATCGTTCTCTGGCATCCTGCCGCTTTTCAACAATGTGCCCCAGCGTCGTGCGCTGGATCAACACCCTGCCCAGAGGGGAATCTATACAAACCTGAGGGCATGTCGAATCGGTAATCCCCAGATTTGAAGCTACGATATCGACAGCATCGGCAATGTCTTTGCCCGCCAACACCTCCTCGAGTGCGCAAGATCGTAGAGCCCGATCAAGGCTACGCAGGTCGGGCAATCCGTAATCGAGCCAGGTTTGCTGGCCTTTTGACTCATGAACACCGGACATTGCCGATCGCGCCAACTGACTGATTAGAGGGCTCGTGAGTCTATTCTCAGCAGCAAAAACCAGTGCAGGTGGAGCGTTTCAAAGCGTTTCTTCGATAGTGTTTAACCTTCAAACCGCCCAATTAAATCGCCCTGAAAGGCTTTTTATGACGAACGCCTCAAAGCAGATGGCGTTGAGGCGTTTTTTTTGCGGCGCTTGGCGGGCATACTAGGCCGTCCATTTCCCTGGTGTCGCCCGCCTCTATGCTTCGCGCCTTGATTTCCCTCGCTCTTGTCTGCCTGCTCCAACCGGCGTTTGCCGATGAGCGCGCACAAACCCAACAACAGTTGGACGCTACGCGTCAGGACATTACCGAGCTGAAAAAGCTGCTCGGCAAGCTCCAGGAAGAAAAATCCGGGGTGCAGAAAGACCTGCGCGGCACGGAAACCGAGATGGGCAAGCTCGAGAAGCAGGTCCAGGAGCTACAAAAAGAATTAAAGAAGAGCGAGTCGGAACTGGAGCGACTCGACGCTGAGAAAAAAAAACTCCAGAGCGCACGCGTTGAACAGCAACGCCTGATCGCGATCCAGGCCCGCGCCGCCTACCAGAGCGGCCGCCAGGAATACCTCAAGCTGCTGCTCAACCAGCAGAACCCGGAGAAATTCGCGCGCACCCTCACTTACTACGACTACCTGAGCAAGGCGCGCCTGGCACAATTAAAGGGTTTTAATGAAACCCTGCGCCAGTTGGCCAATGTCGAGCAGGAAATCGCCGACCAGCAGTCGCAACTGATGGATCAGAAAACCGCCCTCGACACTCAGCGCGACCAGTTGGACAAGGTGCGCAAGGAGCGCCAGCAAGCCCTGGCCAAGCTCAACAATGACGTGAAGGCCCGCGACGCCAAGCTGCAGGCCCGCGAACAAGACCAGGCCGACTTGGGCAAAGTGCTCAAAACCATCGAGGAAACCCTGGCTCGCCAGGCACGTGAGGCTGAAGAAGCGCGGCAAAAGGCGCTGATCGCCCAGCAGGAAGCGGAAAAAAAGCGCCAGCGTGAAGCCGAGCTGGCCGCTACCACTGACGCGCCAGCGCCGCGTAAACCGGCGCGCGCAGCGCCCGGGCCGCTGGTTTCCAGCTCCGGCGAGAACTTCGGCGGCCCTTTTGCTTCAGCCCGCGGCAAACTTCCATGGCCCGTTGATGGTCGACTGCTGGCACGCTTTGGTGAAACCCGTGGCGATGACACCCGCGCCAAGTGGGATGGGGTGATGATCAGCGCCGCCGCCGGCAGCCAGGTCCACGCCGTTCACGGTGGCCGTGTGGTGTTTGCCGATTGGCTGCGCGGGGCCGGTTTGTTGGTGATTCTTGACCACGGCAATGGCTATTTGAGCCTTTACGGCCACAATCAGACATTACTCAAGTCGGCAGGTGATGTTGTAAAAGCCGGTGAGTCCATCTCCACTGTCGGTAACAGTGGTGGCCAGGACACCCCGGCGCTGTACTTCGCTATTCGTCAGCAGGGCCGCCCGAGCGACCCTGCACAATGGTGCCGTTCCCAAGGATAGGGCTGCACCTACATTAGGAGTTCGTTCGACATGCTGCATTTGTCCCGCCTCACTTCGCTGGCCCTGACGATCGCCCTGGTGATCGGCGCGCCGCTGGCTTTTGCCGACCAGGCTGCACCGGCACCCGCCGCCACCGCAGCGACCACCAAGGCACCGCTGCCGCTGGACGAGCTGCGTACCTTTGCCGAGGTCATGGACCGGATCAAGGCAGCCTATGTCGAACCCGTAGACGACAAAACCCTGCTGGAAAATGCCATCAAGGGCATGCTCAGCAACCTCGACCCGCACTCCGCCTACCTGGGGCCGGAAGACTTCGCCGAGCTGCAGGAAAGCACCAGCGGTGAATTCGGCGGCCTGGGCATCGAAGTCGGCTCCGAAGATGGCCAGATCAAAGTGGTCTCGCCGATCGATGACACGCCTGCGTCCAAGGCGGGCATTCAGGCCGGCGACTTGATCGTGAAGATCAACGGCCAACCAACCCGTGGCCAGACCATGACCGAAGCCGTCGACAAGATGCGCGGCAAGCTCGGCCAGAAAATCACCCTGACCCTGGTACGCGACGGCGGCAACCCGTTTGACGTGACCCTGGCCCGCGCGACCATCACGGTCAAGAGCGTTAAGAGCCAGCTGCTGGAGTCGGGCTACGGTTACATCCGTATCACCCAGTTCCAGGTCAAGACCGGCGACGAAGTGGCCAAGGCCTTGGCCAAACTGCGCAAAGACAACGGCAAGAAACTCAACGGCATCGTGCTCGACCTGCGTAACAACCCAGGCGGCGTGCTGCAGTCGGCGGTTGAAGTGGTCGACCACTTCATCACCAAAGGCCTGATTGTTTACACCAAAGGCCGTATCGCCAACTCCGAGTTGCGCTTCTCGGCCACCGGCAACGACCTGAGCGAAGGCGTGCCACTGGCCGTGCTGATCAACGGCGGCAGCGCTTCGGCGTCGGAAATCGTCGCCGGTGCCCTGCAAGACCAGAAACGCGGCGTGCTGATGGGCACCACCAGCTTCGGCAAAGGCTCGGTGCAAACCGTATTGCCGCTGAACAACGACCGCGCCCTGAAGATCACTACGGCGCTGTACTACACGCCGAACGGTCGCTCGATCCAGGCCCAGGGCATCGTGCCGGACATCGAGGTACGCAGGGCCAAGATCACCAACGAGGTCGACAGCGAGTACTACAAAGAGGCCGACCTTCAAGGTCACTTGGGCAATGGCAACGGCGGCGCCGACCAGCCGACCGGCAGCGGCAGCAAAGCCAAGCCGATGCCGCAGGACGACGACTATCAACTGGCCCAGGCGCTGAGCCTGCTTAAAGGCCTGAGCATTACGCGCAGCCGTTGATATGCGTTTTGCCCTGATCATCGCTGTGCTGTGCAGCCTGGCCGGAATCGCCCATGCGACTCCGGCCGACGCGCCTCGCAAAGCCTACCTGACCCTTATCATCGACGACCTGGGACAAAACCTGCCCCGGGACCGTCGTGTGCTGGCCCTGCCTGGGCCGGTGACCACGGCGATCATGCCCGACACGCCCCACGCCGCCGAATTTGCCCGTGAGGCGCACAAGGCCGGCAAGATCGTGATCCTGCATATGCCTATGGACCCGGCCACTGGCCCGTTCGCCTGGCACCCCGACTTGCCTATCGAAGAACTCGGCAAACGCCTGGACGCCGCCTTCAAGGTTGTGCCCTATACCGCCGGCATCAACAACCATATGGGCAGCCGCATGACCGCCCAGCCAGCGGCGATGGCGTGGCTGATGGCCGAGCTGCAACGGCGCAACAAGTTCTTTGTCGACAGCCGCACCAGCGCACAGACCGTCGCCGCCGCCGAGGCGCAGAAGATCGGGCTGGCGCATGTGTCGCGGGATGTATTCCTGGATGACGAACGCACCGAAGCGGCGATTGCCACACAACTGCAAACCGCGATCAAGCTGGCGCACAAGCAGGGCTCGGTGGTGATGATCGGCCACCCTTACCCGCAAACGCTGGCGGTACTGGAGCGTGAGTTGCCCAAGCTCAAGGCCCAGGGCATCGACTGGATTGATATCAAGTTGATGATCAGCGTGCGAAGCAACCTAGCCATGGCTGCACACGGTAAAAACGGGACGTATCTTCCGGCGCGTAGATAGTTACCGCTCGGCGCCGAGTGCACTGCTCGATAGTTGATGCTCCCATCAACTGGAGAGCCCTCCATGAAGCTTCTGCAATTCAATGACCTGCTCATCAGCTTTACCAGCGAGTTTCTGCCGCTGTGGAACGACAAGGGGTCGGGCGCGCACAAAGCCGTCGGCCTCTGGCGGCCGAGCACCGCCTCCGATGCACTGAGACCGTTTTTTACCTTGGGTGATATTGCGGTCGACCACTATCGCAATATCAACCACGGCAACGTTGTCGCTGTCGTCAGCGACGCGAACAACGTCGACGGCACGGCCCTGCGTGCGCCCGTCGATTATCAATTGGTGTGGCAGGATGAAGGCACCGGAGCGCTGAGCAATGCATCTATCTGGCGCCCGCTGCCGCCAGAGGGCTATGTGGCGATGGGGCTGGTGTACGGCGTGGACTACGACAAACCTTCACGCCATGCCGTGCGGTGCGTGCGAAAAGACCTGGTGATGGCCGCTCAAACGGGCGAATTGATCTGGGACGATAAAGGCAGCGGCGCCACCAACGACTTAAGCCTCTGGTCGGTGACACCTCCCAATGCTCCCGCCGGCGAAATATACCTCGCCCCCGGCACCTTCATAGGCCATGGCGACTATGCCAAGCCAAGCCTTGAGGCCTATTCACTGCGCCTGACATTGACAGCGCAACTGCACGACCTGCCGCCACCGCCCGCGCTCAGCGGGTACGAAAGCCCGGGCAATGATGAATCCGTCCACGCGCCTCAGGTGTGTGAGCTGCCATGGTTCTGTGTCAAAGACCCGGAGTTGGCCGTGATCGAACAGTTTCAGGCATCGCCCACCTACCGCCTGGAGCGCACGGACCGCCACCTGTGTGTCGGCTTTGGGCACAACACCGAAGCTACCAGTCAGCCATTCATGTGGACGGCCGCGAAAGGTGAAGTAAGCGGGACTGCCAAGGCACTGGCGGCCAACACCAGTATCGGTCTGGGTAAAGAGTGGCCGGTGGGCGAACACGTCTTCGAATTGAGTTTTTCGGCGCACCTGGATCGCGACTTCACACACACGCAGCGCTCGGCGAAAGGCTGGGACCAGGCTTCGTCGCTGGAAATCATCACTTATGTTCCGCCGAAAAAAGCCGTTGCGGCGTACCTTGTCCAAAGCGAATACCGCCTGCTGCGACAGGACGGCAGTCAGGTTTCAAGCACCGCCAGCTATACCAATGGTGACAACATCTACATGAGCGATTATCCAAACGCCGAGGTGCTGCCTGATGAGCAGCCTCCACTGGTAGAAGCGCCTCAAGCAGAGCCCGAACTAGAGGTAACGGGCCATGATCTGATCGACACCACCCTCACCCCGTAACTGCTCGAGTGCCGCCTGAAGCTTGGCCACCACCTCATCCGGCACGTCTTTGTTCAGCGCCAGGTACAACTGGGCACTGTTGAAGCGCAGCACGGTTTTCAGTTGGGTCACCCCCACTTGGCGAGCCAGGTAACGGCCCGCCGGATCGCCGGTGGCCCACAGGTCGATCTGCCCATCCACCAGTTTTTGCGCGTTGTCCTGGTCACGCAGCGCAACGATGGGGTTAAGGCCCTGTTTTTCCAGGGTCTGCGCAATGGCGTCACCTTTGTAGGCGCCGACCTTGTATCGACGAGCCTGTTCAAGGTCTGTCAGCTCAATCTTGCTGTCGGCCTTGGCCAGCATCACCCAATCATCCGGGCCGATGGGGCCGACCCATTTGAACAGCGCTTCGCGGTCTGGCAGACGCGCCATCACAAAGACACCGTAGCCGGGCTTTTCCAGGGCGAGTTTGTAGATGCGCTCCCAAGGGAAACGCAGAGTCAGGTTGTAGGAAATGCCCGCACGCTTGAACGTCTCGCGCACGATATCGACGGCGATGCCCTCGATGTTTTCTTCCTTGGCGAAGTTCTTGCCGTTTTTCGCCATGTTGTAAGGCGGGAAGTTTTCCGTCAGCAACACCAGGGAGGCGTCAGACGGTTCTTCGGCGTGAGCCGAGCCCGTCAACAGAATGGACGTACTGGCGAGAGCAAGCAGAAGGGTCTTGAACATGAAGGCTACCGGAATCCATGGCAAGCGCAGAGAGTGCCCCGCGCCTGCCAGGGTGTCCAGCAGCGTTTAGCGAACGACGATACCGCGTGCGGCCATATAGGCTTTGGCCTCAGGCACGGTGTATTCGCCAAAGTGGAAAATGCTCGCTGCCAGCACCGCACTGGCGTGGCCTTCGATCACGCCGTCGGCCAGGTGCTGCAGGTTTCCAACGCCGCCGGAGGCGATCACCGGAATACCCAGCGCATCGCTGATGGCGCGGGTTACGCCCAGGTCGAAACCGTTTTTCATGCCGTCCTGGTCCATGCTGGTCAGCAGGATTTCACCGGCGCCCAGGGCTTCCATCTTCATCGCCCATTCCACCGCGTCCAGGCCGGTAGGTTTGCGACCGCCATGGGTGAAGATCTCCCAGCGCGGGGTTTCGCCCGGGCCGGAGACCTTCTTGGCGTCGATGGCGACCACGATGCATTGCGAGCCGAAGTGCTGCGCGGCTTCGCCGACGAACTCCGGGTTGAACACGGCGGCGGTGTTGATCGAGACCTTGTCCGCACCGGCGTTGAGCAGGTTGCGGATGTCTTGCACGGTACGCACGCCACCGCCCACGGTCAGCGGGATAAACACCTGGCTGGCCATGCGCTCGACGGTATGCAGGGTGGTGTCGCGGCCGTCGACGCTGGCGGTGATGTCGAGAAAGGTAATCTCGTCGGCACCTTGCTCATCGTAGCGACGGGCGATTTCCACCGGGTCACCGGCATCGCGGATGTTCTCGAACTTGACGCCCTTGACCACGCGACCGTTGTCGACGTCCAGGCAAGGGATGATGCGTTTGGCCAGCGCCATGGTCAGTCCTCAGCCGTTGTAGGCGTCGCAGTAAGCCTGGGCTTCGGCGACGTCCAAAGTACCTTCGTAGATCGCGCGACCAGTGATGGCGCCGATGATGCCGGGCGCCTTGGCGTCCAGCAGCGACTTGATATCGCCCAGGTTGTGAATGCCACCGGAGGCGATCACCGGGATCCTGGTTGCAGCGGCCAGCGCAGCGGTGAACGGCACGTTGCAGCCCTGCATCATGCCGTCTTTGGCGATGTCGGTATAAACAATGGCGGACACGCCGTCGGCTTCGAACTGCTTGGCCAGGTCGATGACCTGCACGGTGCTGATTTCAGCCCAGCCGTCGGTGGCGACGAAACCGTCTTTGGCGTCCAGGCCCACGATGACTTTGCCCGGAAACGCGCGGCAGGCTTCGGCGACAAAGGCCGGGTCTTTCACGGCCTTGGTGCCGATGATCACGTAGCTCACGCCAGCCCTGACGTAGTGCTCGATGGTTTCCAGGGAGCGAATGCCGCCGCCGATCTGGATCGGCAGGTTCGGGTAGCGCTTGGCGATGGCGGTAACCACTTCGCCATTGACGGGCTGGCCTTCGAAGGCGCCGTTCAAGTCCACCAGATGCAGACGACGGCAGCCCCCTTCTACCCATTTGGCGGCCATGCTCACCGGGTCATCGGAGAACACGGTGGAGTCTTCCATGCGGCCTTGGCGCAGGCGTACACAAGCGCCGTCCTTAAGATCGATAGCGGGGATAATCAGCATCTGGCAAACCTTATTCGATATTCAGCAATGCTTGGGAAATCAGGGTTTCTCAAGCGACCACAGGTCGCTTTCGATGCTTTCGAACCTTTCTTTAAGGAGCGTCTGCGTGTCGAAAATCGCCCTGTTGTAATAGTGCGGCGCCACTTCGGTGGTGAACAGCTCAAGAATCTCGGCGACCTCGAACGAGCCCAACTTGAGCTCGAAGCGGTCCTCCATGAAACGCTTGATCTTGTCGGTCGCCTCACGCTCCTGTTCGGGCGTGAGGTTCAAGATCGGCGGCTTCGGCTTCTTGGCCATTACCAGCGACCATCCCACGCGGCGAAGTTCTGCAGCAATTGCAGGCCATGGGTATGGCTCTTCTCCGGATGGAACTGCACGGCAAAGCGCGAACCGTCGGCCAGCGCTGCGGCGAAGTCGACGCCATAATGCCCGCCACCCACCACTTGGCGCGGGTTGCCAGCATTGATGTAGTAGCTGTGCACAAAGTAGAAACGCGCCAGGTCCGGAATGTCGTGCCACAGCGGGTGATCGACGGTCTGGCTGACTTCATTCCAGCCCATATGCGGCACCTTCAAGTGCGCGCCGTCTTCGTGCAGGTCTTTGCCGAAGAACTTCACCTGGCCGGGGAACAGGCCGATGCAGTCGACGCCGCCGTTCTCTTCACTGCTGTCGAGCAAGGCTTGCATGCCCACGCAGATGCCGAGGAACGGGCGGTCCTGGCTGACTTCGCGCACCAGGCTGTCAAAGCCCAGGCGGCGGATCTCGGCCATGCAATCGCGAATCGCGCCGACGCCGGGGAACACCACGCGGTCGGCTTCGCGAATCACATTGGCGTCGCTGGTGATCAGCACCTTGCCGGCGCCCACGTGCTCGAGCGCCTTGGCCACCGAGTGCAGGTTACCCATGCCGTAATCGATAACCGCGACCGTCTGCATTACAGAACGCCCTTGGTCGACGGCATTTGCCCGGCCATGCGGTCATCCAGCTCTACGGCCATGCGCAGTGCGCGGCCGAATGCCTTGAACACGGTTTCGATCTGGTGGTGGGTGTTGGTGCCGCGCAGGTTGTCGATGTGCAGGCTGACGAGTGCGTGATTGACGAAGCCCTGGAAGAATTCCTGGAACAGGTCGACATCGAAGCCGCCCACGGTGGCGCGGGTATACGGCACATGCATCTGCAGGCCTGGGCGGCCGGAGAAGTCGATGACCACACGCGACAGCGCTTCATCCAACGGGACATAGGCGTGGCCGTAGCGACGGATGCCTTTTTTGTCGCCGATGGCCTTGGCAAACGCCTGGCCGAGGGTGATGCCTACGTCTTCCACCGTGTGGTGGTCGTCGATATGCAGGTCGCCCTTGCTGACGATATCCAGGTCGATCAGCCCATGACGGGCGATCTGGTCCAGCATGTGCTCAAGAAAAGGTACACCGATATCAAATCGGGCCTTTCCGGTGCCATCCAGGTTGATCGAGGCTTTGATCTGGGTTTCCAGAGTGTCGCGCTCGACGGATACCTTACGTTCGGCCATCACCAGCTCCGCAAAATCATTGGGCGAAAAAGGCAGCCATTATAGGGGCGCGGGCGCTAAACAGAAACATCGAAGGGGATAAGACTGATGGAGTGTCGGGGATAGACATGTGCATA
This sequence comes from Pseudomonas sp. WS 5532, assembly GCF_012985445.1. Taxonomy (NCBI): domain Bacteria; kingdom Pseudomonadati; phylum Pseudomonadota; class Gammaproteobacteria; order Pseudomonadales; family Pseudomonadaceae; genus Pseudomonas; species Pseudomonas sp. WS 5532. The sequence goes on along the minus strand of NZ_JAAQWK010000010.1, from coordinate 185 downwards.
CAAGCAGGCGCTCCAGGATGGTGCGCCCCGCCGCTGTCTTGAAACAAGTAGAGATCCAGTGTGGGAGCTGGCTTGTGTGGGAGCTGGCTTGTGTGGGAGCTGGCTTGTGTGGGAGCTGGCTTGTGTGGGAGCTGGCTTGTGTGGGAGCTGGCTTGTGTGGGAGCTGGCTTGTGTGGGAGCTGGCT